>JAWBOZ010000007.1:0-15822 GCA_038825625.1 Methanomethylicia archaeon
CCTAAATCAGCTTTAGAAATATTAAAAGTTATTCGAAATTTAAATAAGCAATTTAAAATAACTATAGTTTTAGTTGAGCATAGATTAGATTTTGTCTCGCAGTTCGCTGATAGAATTGTGATAATGAATGAGGGTGAAATAGTTTTAGATGGGGGGCCGTCAAAAGTTTTAAGTGAAGAAGCTTATCTTTTAGGAGTTGGATTACCTAAAATCGCTTTTTTATTTCATCAATTAAAACAAGAGGGGTTTAATTTTACTCTAACCCCGGTGACAATTGAGGAAGCTGTAAAAGAGTTAAGAAGGTTTATTAAATGATAAAAATAGAAGACTTAAGGTTTTCTTATTTTGATAAAGAAGAGGTTTTAAAAGGGATAAATTTAGAAATTTATGAAGGAGAATTTATTGCTATTATGGGAGAAAACGGCGCTGGAAAAACAACTTTAATTAAGCATTTTAATGGATTATTGAAGCCTTCTTCCGGTAGAGTTTTAGTTGATGGAGTTGATACGCGAAAAGCTAGTGTCGCTAGTTTATCTAAGCTTGTTGGGTTGGTATTTCAGAATCCGGATCATCAACTATTTGCAGAAACCGTTGAGGATGAAGTTTCTTTTGCATTAAAAAACTTTGGTTTTCCTAAGGATGTTATTAAAGAGAAGGTAGAGAAAACGCTTAAGCTTTTGGATTTATATGATTTAAGAAATCGCTCACCATTCACTTTGAGTGGAGGTGAACGTAGAAGGGTTACTATAGCCTCAATATTGTGCTATGAGCCAGATATAATAGTTTTTGACGAACCCACGGTAGGTCAAGATTATATGCAAAAAGAGAAATTAGCTCAGTTAATTAAACTTTTACACACTCAATCAAAAATTATAGTTATTGTTACCCATGATGTTGAATTCGTAGCTGAGAATTTTCCCAGAGTGATCCTATTATCCTCTGGTAGAATTATTGCTGATGGTAATGCTCGTAGAATTTTGACAGATCATTCTCTTATACAACAAGCCAATCTTGTTCTCCCACAAATAGCTCAAATAGCTCATTTTATTGAAGATCTAGGTATCCCCAAAGATCTTTTAACAGTTAATGAGGCTAGAAATGCCATAATGAAGTTGTTTTCCAGGTGAGTAGAATGAGAATATTAAAAGCCTTTGAATTTAAACGTGGTGACACTTTTTTACATAGATTGGATCCAAGAGTAAAGCTTTTATTGTCATTTTCATTTCTTATATCTTCATTTCTATTTGAAAATATCATTTTATTATCATTACTATTGATACTTATTATACCTTTATTCTATTTTGCTAAATCTCTTAGAAATTATATTAATAGTTTACGTGGCGGCCTCTTTTTCATCATCTTCATCTTTATACTTAACTATTTTACTTCTGGGATAAACTTAGCATTAATAATTACCATTAGATTGATTTTGATAATGTCCTCTTTTTCCATCTTCTTTTTAACAACTTATCCAGAGGATTTTGCTCTAGCACTTGTTAATATAGGGATACCATACGATTTTGCCCTAACTTTTACTATGGCTATAAGGTTTGTTCCCACTCTAGCTAGAGAAGCTCAATTAATAATAGATGCACAAAAAGCTAGAGGATTAGAATTAGAAAAAGGATCCTTTATAGTAAAACTGAAGAATTATGTACCTATATTAATACCCTTAATTGTTAACTCTTTGAGGCGTTCTATTAATGTGGCTGAAGCTATGGAGTCGCGTGCTTTTGGTGCGTCTTCTAAAAGAAGCAGTTTAATAGAATTATCCTTAAAGAGAAGTGATTATGTGACCTTATTTTTAATATTCTCCTTTTTAATGATGATTTTTCTGTTAAAGTATTATGTATTTGTGGAGAATTATTTAAATTCCTTAATATCTTTATAAGCTAGTTTTGCCCCCTCCTCTATCGCTGACATATTTATTTCTACCATTTTAGTGATTCTCTCTTTTACCGCATTTTTAAGTGATTCAATAGATACAATTCGTGTTTTACTTGCCAGATATCCTAACACTATCATATTTGCAGTTATTCTGTTAAATTTTTCCTCAGCTATTTTTGTTGCCTTTATTCTGATCGATTTATGTTCAAATTCTTCTGGTATTTTTACTAATTCCTCATCTACTATTATAATTCCATTTTGACTTACCTTATTCTTATGAATGTCAAAAGCTTGTTGGCATAAAGCGATTAGTATGTCGCATTGATCTACTAGTGGAAAGTTTATTTCTTCATCTGAAATTATTACATCACTCGTGGTTATAGTTCCTCTAGCCTCTGCACCATAACTACCTACTTCAACAGCATTTTTCCCATCAATCATAGCTGCCATTCCAAGGACTTCTCCTGCAACTAATATTCCTTGACCTCCAAAACCACATATCCTAATTTTATTAACCATCTCCACCACCTATCCTATTTCATTTATATATTCCCCCACAATTATCTTCCCTTCCAAATCTTCTTCCTTTAATCCCTTCAAACTTGATATCATTATCGAATTCTCTTTAAACCATTTAAGCATTTCAAATGCGCTTTTAAATCCGGCATTTCTACCATATGATGTTGGACATTGGCTTAAAACTTCTATAAATGCAAATTTATCTGACGATATAACTTTCTTCAAGGAATTTTTAAATTGCAATACATGATATGTAGTCCATTTTGCTATATACGGTACCTTCAAACTTGCAATTAATTTAGTGGTATCCAATGGTCTTTCTTGATTTCCAAAAGGTGTAGTCGTTGTTTTTATCCCCTTTGGGGTTGTTGGAGACACCTGTCCCCCAGTCATCCCATATATCATGTTATTAACCATTATCACCTTTATCCCTATCTCTCTTCTTGCTGCATGTATTAAATGGTTTAAACCTATTCCCGCCAAATCACCATCTCCACTTATAACCCATACATTTAATTCAGGTCTAACCATCTTTATTCCCGTTGCTACCGGTATTGCTCTTCCATGCAATGTATGTATAGTGTCCGCTCTAAAATGTGGTGACGGTATCCAAGCTGCACACCCTATACCACTACAAAATACAAAATCTCTTAGGTCCTTATATCCCAGTTCCTCAATAGCCTTTAATAATGCGTTTATTATGATTCCATTCCCACATCCAGGACAAAATGGGCTTGGAAGTACTTCACTTCTTAGATATTTTATGGAGAAATGCTCCATGCTAAATCCTCCTTATAACATCAATAATTTCTCGTGGGGTAATTAATTCCCCTCCACCAATTTTCGTTATACTTATTATTTCTGTTTTTCCATGAGAAGCTCTTTCCACTTCTCTTATTAATTGCCCTAAACTTAATTCTGGTACTATTATTGAGTCAACCTTGTCTGCAAGTTCTTCAACAGCCCAATCTGGGAATGGCCATAAAGTTTTTAATCTTAAATGTGATATTTTTATCCCTTCTCTATCTAGTATTTCTATAGCTCCATAAGCTGATCTTGAAGAACATCCATATGACACTATTCCCACCTTTGCTTTATCGTTTATTTTTAAGTCATATTCACATATCCTTTTCGCGTTTCCCTCAATTTTATAATATAATCTTGTCACTAGTTTTCTATGAACCTCTACACTTGATGTATATCTATATCCCCATTCATTATGAGTTGACCCTGTTATAAGTACATTCAATCCTATACCCAACTTTGGCATTGGAGGTGCCACTAACGGATTTTCTGAATGGAAAAATGGTTCTGAAAGATCTGTAGCGATTCTTCTATTTTTTATTTCCATATTTTCTGGTATCTTTACCGGCTCAAATATGTGTGCAGTTAACTCATCTGCAAGTAATATCACTGGTGTTCTATACTCCTCGGAATAATTAAACGCCTTTATTGTTAAATCAAACATTTCTTGTGCTGAGTTAGGTGCTAAAACTATTGAGCTATAATCTCCATGAGTCCCCCATCTAACTTGATAAAAGTTTGCTTGCGCCCCTTTGCTTGCTTGTCCAGTTGCTGGTCCAACTCGTTGAACAACAACTATTACGCATGGCGTTTCCGTCATAAATGCATAGCCAATTCCTTCTTGCATTAAACTAAATCCTGGACCGCTGGTAGCAGTCATAGCTTTTACTCCAGCTATACTTGCACCTATAACTGCATTTATTGACGCTATTTCATCTTCCATTTGAATGAATCTTCCACCAACCTCCGGTAATCTTTCAGATAATCTTTCACCTATTTCTGATGCTGGTGTTATTGGATATGCTGCGAAGAATTTACATCCAGCCATTATAGCTGCTTCTGCACATGCAATATTTCCTTGCATAAAATATTTTCTTCCCCTTTCCAGCATTATTCATCAGCATAGCATATTTAACCTTGTTTTAATTAAAATATTTTGGTGCATGATTTGGTGATTTTAAGAATATTAATAGATGAGAGAGAACGCAATTGCAATGTACCATCATATTTAAAAGATTTAGGAGTATATGTTTTGTTTAAGCAGCTAATGGTTGGTGATTACATAATATCAAACGACTGTGCAGTTGAACGTAAACAGGTTAACGATTTTGTTAATAGCTTGGTTCAAGGTAGATTGTTTGATCAAGCATATAGACTTTCAGAAGCTTATCACCGTTCTGCAATAATTATAGAAGGTGACCATAAGGATATTTATGACGTTCTTAAGTCTGGGGTTAAAGCATTTTATGGTATTCTTTCTTCAATATGGCTTAACCTTGGTACATCTTTCTTCTTCACTCAAAATGAATATGATACTGCACAATTATTATATTCTTTAATTAAGCATGAACAAGAACTTTTTAGAAAACCAATAGCTATTAAGGGGAAATCAAAATTTTCAAGTGTAAGTGAAAAACAATTAATGGTTGTAAGCAGTTTTCCAGGGGTAGGATATAAATTGGCATTAAGGTTACTCAATCATTTTGGATCTTTGAAAAATATTATTAATGCTTCGGTGGTGGAACTCTCCACAATTAAAGGTTTTAGTCATGGTAAAGCTGAGAAGCTTGTTAATTTTTTCAATGCTAAATTTGAAGATTCGAAAAATGATTTTAAACAAGCAAAATTAGACTTGTAGAAATCTTTTAATGGATGATTTTCATTATTTATTTGGGGCTTCAGATTGCCTCTTGAAGCTATGAGAGATTGCTTAAATCTCATAACATCATTTATAGGTAAATTAGGGTCTGTAATAGATGAAACTCAAGTTGAAAAGTTTATGGATATATTGATTTATGCTCAAGCAGCTAAACATTCTATATTTGTTATTGGTGCTGGTAGGTCTGGATTAGTTGCACGTGCTTTTGCGATGAGATTGATGCATCTTGGTTTTCAAGTATATATAATTGGTGAAACAATAACACCAGCCGCTGGGAAAGGCGATGTATTATTAGCTATTTCTGGTTCTGGTAGAACTGGAATAGTTATTGAGGTGGCCGAGGCGGCTAAAAAGGTTGGATGCATAATTGTAGCAATAACTTCTCATTCAGATTCTCCTCTGGGAGAACTTGCTGACCATGTTGTTTACGTACCTGGAAGAACTAAAATATCTGAAACAACTGATTATTTCTCTAGGCAAGTCTTAGGCTTACATGAACCATTAGCACCTTTAGGTACCCTTTTTGAAATAGCTGCCACAGTATTTTTTGAATCTATTGTAGGTGAACTTATGAAGAGACTTGGTAAGACGGAGGAGGATCTGAGAAGTAGACATGCAACTTTAGAAGGGTTATAAACAATCCCCTTTTTTGGGAACATTTAATATATTTCGCATTTAAGATTATTATTCGGTATCTAAATTGTCTTGTCAAAAATTTGATCGTCCTTCATGGGATGAATATTTCATGAAAATTGCACATATAGTGAAGGAAAGATCTACATGTTTACGTAGAAATGTTGGAGCGGTGCTCGTAAAGGATAAGCATATATTGTCCACCGGATATAATGGTGCCCCTAAAGGGTTGCCTCACTGCTCTGAAACAGGTTGCTTAAGGGAGAAACTCAATGTGCCACATGGTCAAAGGCATGAGCTTTGTAGAGGGGTTCATGCAGAACAAAACGCCATAATACAGGCAGCTGTTTTTGGTGTAAGTACTCGTGGCGCAACAATTTATGTAACTGATTTCCCTTGCTCCATTTGTGCTAAAATGATAATTAATGCTGAAATAAGGGAGGTAGTTTATGATTCATTATATGAGGATTCCGTGTCGATGGAGCTGCTAAATTCAGCAAGTATTATTGTGCGACGTTATTCTTTAAATTGATTTTATAGGTAGGAAGATTTATTAGTCTTTTATACATAAATATATTTAAGGTGTTTAAATTTGAAAACATATGTAAAAATATACGGACCGCCAATTTTAGAAGCATTACAAGCTTTAGAGCGTATTGCAGTTGAGGTCTCAAAAGAGATCCCTGAAGTTTGCTTCTATGACGCTCTTGGTGGCACAGCCCTTCCATTACCTCAAGTTATCTCTGAGCTTTACAACATTTCTGATGATGAAGCACGTGTACATTGTGAAAAGATTATAAGCAAAAGTGGTTGGACCCTTGGTGATCATGATTTCTTTTTTGAATGGACTGTTCCACCAACTTTTGAGCAATTAAAATTATTAATTTCCAAAATTGATGCTGCCTTTAAAGAGTTAGGGTGCAAATATACGATTTCAACAAAATAATTTCCAATATTTTTTGGATCAGTATTTTACTTAAAAGGATATTTAGACCTAATAACTTCTATAAAGTAAATTATTATGATACTAATGTTAATATACTTTTATTTAGAACATTAAAATTATAGATCAAGGTTTAGGGTTATAATTTATTTTTAGTTGAAAGGATTCTCTCTGCATATTCAAGTTCTTTTAATGTATTTATTGGTATCCAATCTCTCTTATCACTTCCCTGCAGTATTAGACTATATAATTTCCTAGTTTCAGCCAGTTTCGGTAATACTGTTGTTTCATATTCTATTGCTTCTGGACTATTAATATCTATTATTTCATCTATTTCTTTGTACACTTCAGGTTCTATTACACATACTCCTATATGTGTTAGAATTGTTATTGATGGTTTTTCAACAAATCTTTTTATTCTTCCCACCTCATCAATTTCAGCTATTCCGTATGGATATGTAGTTGAAGTTATTAGTAGCGATGTAGCCCATGTACCATAGTTTTCCACTCCATATATATGTTGCATTAAAATCATTAGTGGTAGGAATCTATTTATCTTTAAATCATCTGGAAATGTTATTATAGCTCTCTTATCTCTCTCAATAACACCATTTATTAAAGCTTGTTTTATGGCTTTCCCCTTCCCAACTTTATCTACTGTAGGATCCTTTGAGTATTGTATCTCAACACCCCATTTACTTCCATATTCAGCATATTCTACCACTTTATCTCCTAAATGTCCTATAAGCAATTTGTACTTTTTAAACCCACAATCTCTATATAACTCTATTTCTCTCTCAAGCAATGTTTTGCCAGCGATTTTTATTAATGCTTTATTAACATTTGGTAATCCCAATCTTTTAGCATGACCTCCTATAGGCATTATAACTTGTGTTTTTTCAGCTTCATCTATAATTTCCCTCAATCTCCTCATATTTGTCATCTCCTCCACAATAATTATTACTCTCATTCTTTTTATTAGTTTTAAGGTTTTCCATACTTTATGAAATTAAAATTTAGTAAAATTTAAAAAAGACTTTGTTCATTTTCTTTCTGATTTAAATTTATATAGATGCGTGATGTGAATGGTTAAATACAAGACTACTGAACAAATAATTCAAATAATGGATGAATTGGATAATGTTAGGAATATTGGCACATTAGCTCATGTGGATCATGGTAAGACAACTTTATCGGATTCTCTTCTAATGGCCGCTGGACTAATTTCACCTAAAGTTGCTGGTAAAGCTCTGGCCTTAGACTATGTTCCCATAGAGCAAATGAGACAAATGACCGTTAAAGCAGCTAATGTTTCCTTATATCATGAATATAATGGAAAGCCATATTTAATTAATCTTGTAGACACCCCTGGTCATGTAGATTTCACAGGACATGTCACTAGGTCCTTAAGAGTTATGGATGGTGCTATAGTTGTTGTAGATGCTGTGGAAGGAGTTATGACTCAAACGGAGACTGTGGTTAAGCAAGGATTAGAAGAGCGTGTTAGACCATTACTTTTCATTAATAAAATCGATAGATTGATTAGAGAACTAAAATTGACTTCAGATGAAGTTCAACAAAAATTAATGGATATAATTAGAGACTTCAATAATTTAATTGAACTATATGGTGAGCCTGAATTTAGAGATGAATGGAAGGTCAACCCATTAAAAGGGCAGGTGGCATTCGGTTCCGCTCTTCATAAATGGGGTTTAACTATACCTATTGCTCAAAAACACGGCGTTAAGTTTAGTGAAATAATTAAAGCCTATGATAAAGGTGCTGATGAAGTGTCAAGGCTAGCTGATGAATATCCATTATATCATGCTATTTTAGATATGGTTGTTCAACATGTTCCAAGCCCAAGGATAGCTCAGAAATATAGAATTCCAAAACTTTGGCATGGGGATATTGATAGTGAAATTGGTCAAGCTATGATAAAATGTGATGTGAAAGGCCCCCTTGTGGTGTGTGTAAGTAAAATAACTATGGACCCACATGCAGGTCTTGTGGCTACTGGAAGAGTTTTTAGTGGTACTGTAGAAAATGGTGCAGAAGTTTACTTATTAATGGCTAGAAGCAACAACAGGATTCAGCAGGTTGGTTTATATATGGGTCCATATAGAGAAGTGGTGGATAAAGTTTCAGCCGGTAATATTGTGGCCTTACTAGGTGTTGAAAATGCTAGGGCTGGAGAAACTATGGTTAACGTTGCTTATAAAGATGTTATGACTCCATTTGAAAGATTAATGTATATTAGCGAACCTGTTGTAACCATAGCTATAGAGCCAAAGAAAAGTGCCGATCTACCTAGATTGGTGGATGCACTACGGAAAATGGCTATTGAAGACCCAACACTACATGTTAAAATAAATGAGGAGACAGGAGAATATCTCATTAGTGGTATGGGCACATTACATTTGGAGATAGCTTTATGGGATTTACAGCAGAGAACTGGTGGAATTGATATAGACACAACTCCTCCAATCGTAGTTTACAGAGAAAGTATTAAAGGTATTGCAGGACCTATTGAAGGTAAATCCCCCAATAGACATAATCGTGTATATATTAGCATAGAGCCATTGGATGAGGCAACATTGAATTTACTAGCAAATGGTACTGTTTATGAAGATCAAGATTGGCGTACAAGGGCTAAGATTTTACGTTCAGAAGCTGGTTGGGATGCTGATGAAGCTAGGGGTATAATGGCTATAGATCAATATTTAAACATATTTGTAGATGTTACTAAAGGTGTTCAATACCTTAGAGATATTAGAGAAACATTAATATCTGCTTTTAGATGGTCCATGGAGGCGGGACCATTAGCTCAAGAACCAATTAGAGGTGTTAAAGTTAAATTGGTAGATGCAATGGTGCATGACGATCCTGCTCATAGAGGTCCTGCCCAAATAATGCCTGCCACAAAAAACGCTATTTTCGCTGCATTTCTTTCCGCTTCTCCAGTGCTTTTAGAACCTATTTTAAAGATGGATGCCAAGGTTCAACAAGAATTTTTAAGCGGTTTGTTGCGTGTAATAACTGGTAAGAGAGGTAAGATATTGAGTATGGAGCAACAAAAACTGTTAATGTCTGTTAAATCCCATATTCCTGTCTCAGAAACTTTTGATTTATCTGATCAAATTAGAAGTTCAACTCAGGGTAGATGTTTCTGGAGTACAGAATTCTCGCATTGGAGTTCAGTTCCTCAACAATTGGCTGATGAGCTTATTAGACAGATACGTAAAAGAAAGGGTTTACCTCCAAATCCCCCAAAAATTGAAGATTTCTTATCTCCATAAAACATAAAATCTTATTTATCAACTGAAAGCTTTCCAAGATCCCTTCTCATACAATTGTATCGGTATTTTATTCTCCATTTTCTTATCCACAATCCCCATAATGCATTCGGTTACTATACCCATTTTTCCAATTTTGACTAATGCTTTATTAAACTCTACAATCTGATCTAATGGTAAATAGTTATATATTATTGCTATATTTTGAGCAGTATTTACTAATGCTTTTCTAGCGAATGGTTTTCCTTCTAGGGATGCCAGTAGATTGGTCATTGCCTTTTTATTTATAAACCGCATATACGTCATTATATTTATTGATATTTCTTGAGGATAAAATGTTAATATGGGTTCATATCCTTCAATAACTCCATATTTAACTAAATGTTTATAGTAGTGATATCTAACTGTTGGTGGTGTAACCTTTATCTCACTTGCAATATCTTTAAATGATATTTCTGCATCATCCTCAAGCTTTTTTAATATAAACACGTCATGTACATCTAATAGAACATATTCTTCAGCTTTTTCCAACGATACATCTATTTCTTTTCCAATTAAAACATCATTTATCCATTTATCCCATTGGAAATTCCATATTTTTTCCTCCTCATTAAACCAATCAATATTTGTTTTTATATTTATCTCCATTGGATTTGTATTTACATACACTGTTTTTATATTAACTTCTTCTAATGATTTTACAAATCTGTTAAATTCGTTTGTTGCTTCCTTAGGTATATTATAATATGTGTGCCAATATGTATCCATTTGCACATAGTATTTTTCAATATACCTCCAATACCCTATACTTTTTAAGCGTGCTTCTAAATTTGTTTCACTTTTTTCGTTTTCATCTTTAAATATTAATTCAATAGGTTGTAGTCCTATGTTTCTTTCATTGATTTTCACTTTTAGTTTTAGAATATTTTTATTTTTCAATTTGTCATAGTAATAATGTACTAGTGCTGGAGACATGTTAGCTTTTTTAGCTAATAATGACAAATTATTTGTTTTTGTTTCATGTAGAGTTTCTATTATTTTTTGGCATGTTCTATCCAGTGCTTTTGCATATTTTCTAAAGGTTTGGCTTTCTCTCCAATCAAACATTATAATCAGCTTTATTTTCTTTTATTTTACATATTCTTAAACCTTCTCTTTTATTTTGTTGGCTCAGGGTCAGTTGGCTCTTCACTCATCAGACCTTACACGCATCATCATTGCCATACACTATATTTATCCTCCCTCAATTTTATATCTTAGTATGGCAGCTATTCCACCAAACCCATTTAATTCTCTGCCTGCTTCACTTAGATCTGAAATTATTCTCATTCTTCCATTATGATTATCAAGTTCTTTAATTATTTCTTCTATAGCTTCCCTTATATCTCCATATGTTTTGAGCATATTACTTGATATCAATAAAACATCTACAGCCCCTAATTTTGCTGCCTTAGTTGTTTCCTCTATTCCATAAGTCACTTTTGAAGGATTTTTTGCCAACATTTTTAAATATTCCTCCATTATCCTTTCATCTTCAAGTATTTTTATTCTTTTTAAAGCTTTCGCTAAGCTTTCCCTTTTTAATGTCTCATTTATACCTCTAATACCCCCACTACTGGTATCTTCACTCAGTATCGTTACATCCTTCTTGACATCTTGTATTTTTCCCTTTATTTCTAATAATAATCTTTCTCTTAAGTAGTTCAATCCAGTTATAATTAGTATACTTAAATTTTTCCTCAGAATTATTCCAATAATTTCGTCAGATACCCTTTTAATTTCTTCTCTCAATTTTTCTTCTCTAATCTCTGCTTCTCTTTTACTTGGTAGCGATAATGTTTTTTCAAATATTATTTCTACTCCATATCCTGTTATTATGCCCACAGCTATTTCTTCATCATCAATTGATACTATTAATATTTTTTCTTTTCTTTTCCTACATGACTCCTCAATTTGTCTTATTATGTATTTTGGCCAATTATTTCTTACTATCGTTATCTCATCAGAGGGTTTTATACTTATTGTATGATGTTCCCCGATAAATCCATAATTCTCATATTTCTCTGGGTGATATATTATGATCCCATTGATTCTTAACCTATTTGTGAATGGTTGATACTCCACCTTTATAACATCAATACCTATATACATGAGTTTTCGAATACTTTTATCTCCAAATTTTATCTCTCTAGTTGTATTTGCATAGACTTTATCTCCCTTCTCAATTATATGATATAGTAGCCAAAGATCGTCGTCGTCATCTATTCTTAATTGTAATTCCCCGCCTTTTTCATTCAATTTTAATATTCTCATCTCTATTACTTTCATTAAAGTCTAAAACTCTAATTTAAATTTTGTTAAGTTAATATATTATTGCTTGTGATAGTTATGCAGGTTAAATTAGATTTAAATAAGAGTATGCTGTTCGGTTGGATGCTAAATAGATTTAAATTTTCATATAAAATTGATTATTTTGATCGCAATTTTTATCCTGAATTTAACTGCAACGATGAATCTACTTTAAATTACTTCTTTTTCATGGTGCTCATGGATTATGGATTTTCCGGTTCAAATTTTTATGGTTACATTGATGGTAAATATTATGAGGGGTCTAAACTTTTTTGGCGTTTAGGCAAATTAAAATACGATGAAGATCCAAAATTTTTCTCTCCAAATTTTATTGTAAGGATGGATGAAAATGTTTTCAAAAGCTTATTTAAGTATTTAAATTTAGATAATATTGATAATTTAAAGCTAAGCTTAAGATTCAATATAGTTAGAAAAGCTGCTAAGAGAATTTTAGATGAGTATGGTGGATCAATATTAAATATTGTTTATGCATCGTCAAACTCGCTATATTGCAATGGTTCTGGATTTGTTGAGAGATTAAAAATTTTTAAAGGGTTTGATGATCCTGTAGAGCGTAAGCCATTATTGTTAGCAAAAATACTACTTAGACGTAGATTAATTTCTTTCTATGATGTTAAAAGCTTTCATGTTCCCGTCGACGGTAAGATCTCCCTTTTTGCCTTGAGAATAGGGTTAGTTTATCTTGATGAAATTTTTATGGAAAAATATTTTAGCGGCATTTTAACATTGTCTGAGGATTATGCTTTAAGAATTCGTGTAAGAGAATCATTAGATTTTGTTTCTTCCTTTTCTAATGTGGATCCTCTTTCATTACATGATCTTTTAGATTTATTTATAAAATATTGTTGTACAGAGAATGAACCAAAATGTATTTCTAAGTGCATTGAAGATATTTGTCCATTTTCATGGGATTTAGCATGTGATAGAGCTTGCCCCCTCATTAATATATGTAAGTTTAATGGTGAAAACATTAATAATATGCGAGAACCTTTTATTCAAGGTAACATATATTATTAGCAACCTTATATGGAGGTTTAGAATTGTTTAGATTAGGTATATCCTCTCTCTGTTTTGCTTCACAAGATTTTTCATATCTTACTAATTTCATTGCTTCATTGAAAATTAATTTATGGGAGCTTGTGGATGATGGTTTACATTTTCTTGATGACAATAAAATAAACAACCTCCTTAATGCCACCTCAACTCTTAATATTGAATTTAGTTTACATGCACCCTACACTTCAGTTAATATTTCTGCTACTAACTATAAAACTAGGGAATTCAGTATGAAGCTGTATAGGGAATGTGTTGAACATGCGCATAAATTAGGTTGTAAGAATATTGTTTTCCATCCAGGTTTGCTTGATCCTCTAACTTATCTATTTAGTGATCTACGTAAACCTATTGATGATGGAATATACTTCTTATTAAATTTGGGTGATATGTGCAATGATTATGATATTACTCCACTAATAGAGAATCTGGCCAGCGATAGATCCATAATATTATCTATTAATGATTTTAAGAAAATATTTTCCAATTCCAACACATTAATGATGGCGCTTGATATTTCTCACGCTCATCTCATGAATATATTTAATGATTATCTATCTAATTTTTGTGATAGAATAAAGTATTTTCACATAAGCAGTAACGATGGTAAAATTGATAGACATTGGCCATTAAATTTTGGGTCAAACTATTGGAAGGAATATGTAAAAAGAATTTTGAATGCTGGATTAGGCGGTCCATTGATAATTGAAAATCTATCAATAAATGATTCTCTAGAAAGTTTAACTGTCTTGAGATCTTATATATTTGATGAATTGCCCACGTAACTTATTCATATTTCCATATAATTCTATAAGCTTTCTATACTCTTCTCCATCATAGAATGAACATGTTTTTGAAGTATAATCTTTAGCAACTTCTACACAAAATCTTGTAGCCTTTTCCAAACTTTCTATATGCGTAGCTCCTGTGGCGCATCCCGCTATAGGTATTTCTGCGGTTATTGCTACACCAACTACTGGTGCCTCTGTTACTAACCATGGCTGCATAATGCTATTTATGTGGTATATTCCATCAACATATGGAGTTATGTCTTGTGTAGTTATTGGGACTATGTATGCTCTATGTCCAGTAACCCTTTCATATATGTTTACTAGATCATCACTAACCTTTAATATCCAACCATTTAATACTGTTGGTGTGATTGCAAATCCATTAACTTTTATTAATCTATTACCTTTAGTTGCATCAATTGATAATATTGCATCCATCTCTTTGTCCACCTCATTACTTAACAAGGTTTCCATTTCAACAGGAGAATCCATAAATGGTACTGGTTTATGTGGTTTTGTAGGCGCATTTGGGCATATATGAGTCGTTATTATAACATCTCCAAGTAGTTTATCCCCCTTCTTCAGCATATCTACAAATTTTATCGCTGAAGATATAGCTACTATTGCTCCATCAGCATCAGAAACTAATCCTAGCATTTGTGGTCTTGCTCCAATTCCTCCCAATCTTCCAATGATTCCAATAGTTGGATTCTCATAACCATTTGATTTTCCATACTTACCTGGAATTATTATTTTTATAAAATCTGTTTTACCCTTACTTCCTTCTAACGTTTTAACTTTAACCTCACTTAATCCCCTTTTATTTAGTTCCTTCTCAACATCTAATCCTGTTACATTAGCGTTTTCTAAAATATCTACTGCTTCAATAACTTGTTTTAGACAGGAAATTTTCTCACCCCCAAATAAATTAGCTTACCAAAAATTTAACGTTATTTTTCATATTTGTTAAGATCCTCAAATTTTATTCCCAAATCTTTTTCTTCTAAAACTTTTTTAACCTTTTCCCAATCAATTAATTCAAGGACAATTTTTCTAAGGTGGTCACGTAATTTTTCCGCCGTTTTTTCATATCCAATTCTACTGGAATTCCATGTTACAAATGGTGTATGGAATTCTGCTTTCTTAAATGCCATTTCACCATCATCATTAATCTCAAACTTTATATACCCTATCTCTTTTAGGTAACAAAAGTCGTTTGGGCATAATATATCTATCTCCAAGGATTCTCTTCTTAGAAAGACCAGCTTATATTGTTTTGGGTCGTTAATTAATGCTCCACAGGGGCATTGAATAACTTCTTCATCCATATTCCACACGTTAGAAAATTATGAACTTTCAGATATAAATCTGTTTTATAGGGAAAATTTTTAATTTTGATATTATAAGGCATATTATAGTTGCGGCGGTGGTCTAGCCTGGACTAGGACACAGGCTTGCCGAGCCTGTTATTCATTTTTGGACAGGAAACCCGGGTTCAAATCCCGGCCGCCGCACCAGCACCTCTAGTTCTGATGCGTTTACCATACCTGAGATTTTAAAGTCTACGATTCTTCCGCCTATGGAATGTTCAACGTACACGAGTACTCTAGAGGGGTGAAACTGGGCGGCACAGGCTGAGATATTTTC
>JAWBOZ010000008.1:0-15789 GCA_038825625.1 Methanomethylicia archaeon
TATTTTTCATGTAATATCAATATTAAAAAGTTACGATGATTCTTAATCATTAAAGTAGAATAAATTACAAGCAAATTCCATAATTGGCGCCCAGGCCGGGATTTGAACCCGGGGCCCGAGCTCGACAGGCTCGGATGTTAGACCGGACTACACCACCTGGGCATAAAATGCATCATAGAAAAATAGCTTATTTTAATTTTATATTCTTTGCGTCAAAAAAGGATCTTCATAAATATTGCACTCAAGTTCACAGTAATATAAGACTAGATGTAGTCCCACTTATCTCAACATAGTTTGGTAAATCTCAGTATTATTGATGATAGGATTTGGATTAACAATAGCTTGTCTTATTTCTTATTTAATTAAAGGAAGGAAAATAAAACAAGGATAAAATCAGTTTTGCTTTGAAGAAGCTTTCCTGAAGAAAATTGGGAGGAAAAAATTATACCTTTATATATGCTTAACATGATAAAACATATATTAGTTCAGTTTCTACTTCTTCAAATAAGTCTTTTAGCTCTGCGTATTTTTTTAAGCTTAACTTTTTCATAAAGCTTAAGAGTTCTTTTTGAAAGTGTATATCTGTAGCTAAATTTTTCAATGTTCATCAATAAAAGAAGGTTATGAACAAATGTTAAGATAGGAAAAGTCGGGCCCGTAGCTCAGTTTGGATAGAGCATCGGCCTTCGGAGCCGGGAGTCCCGGGTTCAAATCCCGGCGGGCCCGTTGCCATCGTTAAATGTGGTTATATCTAAGGTTAAGTGGTTATATTTGGATATTATAATGTTTCCTGCTAAATCAAATATGTTTTTAGCTTTTTCAATTATTAGTGAGTCGCTTGAGGCAACTATTTCACCTAAAAGTATTATTGTTTTATCATTTCTCGATGAGGTTTGTGCGTCACCAATAATATTTTCATTCTTCATTTTTAATCTTACCATTGAAGCTATTTCTCCACTAAAACTTATTTGTTTGTCGAAGAAAAAGTGTATCTTTGATGGTTTGTAAACTTTTAATGCTTCAAATATCATGTTTAAAGCCTTATTTGTGTTTTCTGAAAATTTAAATTTTCTAGAAGTGTATGAGACATCACGTATTAATCCGTCATCGCATTTTATTAGAACATCCCCTTTCAACGCATTTTCTATTGTAATGATATTGTTAAATCCATCTATTGAAAGAACCTTATCTTTAATTTCTTCTGGCTTCAATATTTTTCTAAGAGTATCCTCAGATTTTTTAATTGAATATACAGCTCTATATATTATTGCTCTTTCCTTTTCATTTAATTGGTATCTTGAGGTTATATAATCTGCAGCTGTTTTACGATGATACCCCCTATTAAGTAGAAAACGCATATCTATTACTGCTTCTTTTAATTTTTCCAACCTTATTCCACACATTTCTAACACAGATATTCCTTTTTTAATATTTTTGATGCATTATTTTAATATGTTTTCCACATACCTTTTTATTTCGTCATTAATTGAATCAATTTTGCTAATATCTTTCACATGGCCTTGCGCCATAGTTTTCTTACCACCACTTTTCCCTCCAAGTTTCTCTGTTATTAGTCTTGCTAAGAATGATGAATCAAATCCTAATTGTGCAGCTTCATCTTTTGTGAATATCATAAATTCAGCTTCTTCTTCCTTTATATTGAATATTATTATTGCCGCTTTTAATTCTCTCTTTAATACTTCTCTCCCTATCTCTACGATTTGTTCATGGGTCAAGTTGCTGCTTTTAAATGTATAAACTTTGAGTTCTTTATGTGTTATAGGGTGCTTAACTATTTCATCTACAATACTTTTTAAATGCATTTTCCAGAGTTGTTTATATTCATTCCTTAATTTTTCCAATTCGTTTTTAAGATTAATTATACTTTTCGTCATATTCTCTTCTTGTGTTTTCATGGTTTCCATGATTTCAGTTATTATTTTTTCGTATTTCTGTAACTGTTTTAATGTTGAGAGTCCACAAGTAAACTCAACTCTTATAACTCCATCCTGAATTTTGCTCGTTTTCATTATCTTTATTGTTCCCACCTCTCCCGTTTTCTTTACATGTAACCCGCCGCATGCTTGTGTATTTATTCCATCTATTTCCACTATTCTTACATCTCTTCCCGATACAACTCCACCTTGATATATTCTTACTCCATACATGGCCTCTGCTTGCGCTCTTGGAATTGTAGAGATATTAACATCAATATTTCTTAACACATATTCATTTGCTAACTCTTCGACCTTCTTGATTTCATCTTCACTTATTTGTTTATAGTGTGTTATGTCTAAACGGCTTTTAAGAATGTCTTTTTGCGCCCCTGTTTGCCATACATGTTTTCCCAAGGTGTTTATAAGTGCAGCTAATAGTAAGTGTGTAGCTGTATGATTTCGCATAAGTGAAAGTCTTCTCTCCTTATCCACTATTCCCACAATTTTTCCACCTATTGGTGGTGCTTCACCATAAAATTTATGTAAAATAATGTCCCCAAGTTTTTGTACATCAATTATTTTTGTTTCTTTATCGTCCCATAAAATTTTACCTTGATCGCTAGGTTGACCTCCCCCCTCTGGGTAAAAGGCTGTGGAGTCCATTATTATGTAGCTTTCTTTTACATCAATCACTTTTGCTTCAAATTCAAATGTATATGGATCTTCATAAAATATTTTTCTTGTGGGTGGATAAGCATCTATCTTTATTGGTAATGGTTCCTGTTGTTTTCTTTGCGCTTTGCTCAGATGTTTTTTTACTATTAGTGAGTAAAAATCGCTTGGTATCTCTATTTCTATATTATTTGTTTTTGCAATATTTTGAATTATTTCTGGGGATACCCCATGGGAATCATATAATTCGATAACTTTAGATATGGGTATAGTGTCCTCTTTATTCTTCTTCATATTATTTATTAATTGTTGTACAATTCTTTCTCCACGTCTTAATGTTTCATTATAGCGTTCTTCCTCCAAACTTAATATTTCATTTATCTCCCTTCTCATTCCTAATATATGTTGAAAAGTTTTACCCCAATGGTCTATTTGAAGATTAATTATTTCTATTAATGGTATTTCAATATTTATTGAATCCATCAATCTAATGATTCTCCTTATGATTAATCTAGCTAGGTAACCTTCTCCAGAGTTCGATGGTACTATGCCGTCAGCTAACATGAATGTTAAACATTTTGTGTAATCTAATAATGCAAAGATGTTTTGGAGTTTTTTTACAAGATTTTTATCTATAATATCTATTTGATTTTTACCACTTAATAATGATGTTGAATATACATACTTTTTTAATGTTTCATCTGGAATTGTTAAATTGCCCTCATTAAGTATCTTCTCCATTATTCCATTATATATTGAATGGAATATTGTTGGTTCTCTCTGTGAAACCCATGTAATTCTCTCTATACCATACCCAGTATCCACAACTTTTAATGGCATGGGTTCATATCTTCCATTTTCAGATTTATACATCATAAACACAAGCGTAGCTAACTCCAATCCGCCTATACATACTTCAAAGCATGGTCCAGCATTACCTCCACCTTCCCACCAACTTTCTTTATATGTTATATTGTCTGGTTGAACATCCATGATTTCAGTCATAAAGTTTTGACATAATTCAACAGTTCTCTCCTTCCAATAAATCTCTTTATTTGGGTAATTGAATGCATGGTGTGCTGCCATTTCAAATATCGTTAAATGCTTCATACTTTTACCCACATCATCGATATCAACCAATCTTATACATGGCTGAGAAATTGTTAGTGGATTTGCTGGTGGATCTGCTTCCCCACTAGTAACAAATGGTTGAAAAACTGCTATACTAGCTATAGTTAAGTATATGTCATCTCTCCATCTTGCCAACACCGGATATGGTGGCATCCTTTTATGTCCATTTCTCTCAAAGAATGATAGAAATTCTTCACGGATCACGTCTAAAGATGGATAATATTTCATTATTGGTTCTGCTACAAATTTGTATGGTTCGCAGGGATGTTCACCACAGGTTGTTCTATTAGGGTCTGTAGTCCAAAAATATGTTCCACATTTTATACATCTTATCCTATGAAATGAATTTCTTTTAAAGAACTCTAATACATACTCTTCTTTCATCATTCAATAGCCACCATAACATTAAATACATTAATGAATCTGGTTATATATTAATGTATAACAATAAATGTGTTTAACAGTAATTCCCCTAAATTTTATAATAATTTAAAGGTTGTTTGTTTATCCGAATAGTGATGCTAATCCTTCAGCTACTTCCTCTTCCTCCTTCTTCTCCTCTTCCTTCTTACCCTTCTCTTCCTTCTCTTTAGCTTCCACTGTGGGTGCCGCTGTCACTGATACTGTTGGTGTTACTATAGAGGCTGCACTTATGGCTTCATCAATATTAACTTCCTTTAATGCTGCGACTATTGCTTTTAATCTAACGTCATCTACATCCATTCCAGCTGCCTTCAGAACCTTTCTTATATTATCCTCTTCTATGGGCTTTTTTGCGTAATGTAGTAGGAGGCTTGCATATATGTATTCTATAATAATCACCTCCAATGCGTGATAAAGATTGTAAAAGGTATATTTAAAGGTTGTTTGTTTATCCGAATAGTGATGCTAATCCTTCAGCTACTTCCTCTTCCTCCTTCTTCTCCTCTTCCTTCTTACCCTTCTCTTCCTTCTCTTTAGCTTCCACTGTGGGTGCCGCTGTCACTGATTGTAAGCCCTCAATATTTATGTTGGGATTTACTTGCACCAATTTTTGTGCTAATATTATTGCTTTATTGTTTGCCATGGTAATTGTTGTTTTCATTATTTGAGGATCTGGTGTTACTATCTCTATTGCTAGACTCTTCGCTATTTTTTCTGCCTTCGTTATTATTGGGATTATTGTTTCGTTTGTTGGTATTATTGCTGATATTGATAGTGCGTATGCAGCTCTTACTGCATTTATTATACTTTGGCGATATTCTTCTATATTTATCTTTAATTGATCTCCACTAATAATTCTTCCATTATAATATGCAACCCTTGTATTAAGCTTTATTTCCATAGGTTTTATGTTCAATCTTTTAAGTAGATCTACTAGGTCTGGATTTATTTTTTCACCTTTCTTTGCAACAATAGTGTCTTTTGTTATCCATATAGATCCTTCTTCTATTTTTATTGGTATTTTAAGTTTGTTAAATTTGCTTATTATTGGCCCTGGGGATAATCCCGTATTCCCTGCTGGTATGGTTATATCGTTTTGTGCTATATCACCGATTTTAGCTTCTGCAAATACCTTATTTTTTTCCAATATGAGCTGTATTATGAATGGATTTTCATTTGTGAATATAAATGCATTTTGATCTTTTAAATAATCCAATAATAATTCTAAGTTTTCTAAATCTTTTGAACATTTTTCAATAGCCTTTTGGAATATCTTGTTTTTTGTCACTTTTATATCTACATTATTTTTCCTCAGAATAGTCCTCATTTCTTGTAACTGTTGTGCTCTTAACCCCTTTATTGATGCTATAGCTATAAATTTATTTGATTTTATCAGTTTTACCGTATCTTCAATAAGCCTTAATTTTTTCTCCCTCTTTTGTAGACTTTCCCCCTCAATTTTTAACATATTATCACCTTTATAATGTAACTTTTATTGCTTCCCCCATGGTTGTTTTAACATATATTGATTGGATGATGCGCAAGCTTTTAAATTTTCTTTCCACTAAAGAGATAACGTTTAGAGCATTCTCTAAAAGTTGTTTTGTAGGCATATCCTCTGTTCCTATTTTACATTGTATTATTGGTTGATTTCTCATTCTAATCCAAGCTGTATTTCTCGCTTTATTTATTATTGAAGTTATATCTCCGCTTGGAGGCACCGGTTCTGGCATCTTATTTCTTGGACCCAGTATTGATCCAAGGAATTTTCCTACAATTGGCATGTAATCTGCTCTAGCTATAAATATATCATGTGTTTCAGATAACTTTTTAATCTCCTTTTTATTTAGTGCTAATTTCTCAATGTCATCTCTGCCGATTATGGTGTTTGCTCCCGCCTCTTTTGCTTTTAAAGCAAAATCACCATCTCCAAATACGCATATTTTTACTTGTTTGTTTATTGGATTTGGGAAGATTATTTTCTCATTTATTCTGTTTTCAGGATTTTTTAGATCAACATTTTCTAAATTTATTATAATTTCAATTGATTGAATAAAATTTCTCTTTTTTGATGCTCTTTTACTTTTCTCTATGGCTTCCATTAATTTTTCCCCTAATGATGACATCTATTCTTCCTCCCCTTCGAATAATTCATCATAGACTCCTTCATCTATTTCACGTTGAACTTTTCTAGGATCTTTCCCCTCCACTGTTACACCCATACTTAAACATGTTCCAAGAATCTCTTTTGTTGCTCCCTTTAGTGTTTTTGACAGTAAATTTTTCCTCTTTACTTTTGCTATTTTAATTAGTTGGGCAATCGTTAAATTTCCAACCTTTTTCTCATGCGGTTTATCGGATCCTTTCTCTAAATTTATCTCTCTCATAATTAATGCAGCGGTTGTAGGTATCCCTACTTCCACTGAGAAGCTCTTTGTATCTATATCTACTGTTACTAGTACTGGTACTCTCATTCCATGAAATTCCTTAGTTCTCTCATTTATTACATTAACTACTTCCATAACATTTATTCCCAGCGGTCCAATGGATGGCCCTATTGGTGGTCCTCCCGTAGCCTTTCCCCCTTCCACAAGGAAATTAAAGTTTTTCTTATTTCCCATCACTTTCACCTTTAAGTCTCAGAGAATTTTGTCAAAGTCAATTTAACTAGCTCGTTATTATATTTTTCCCATCTCATCTTGCTTTAACAATTTTTCTGACGGCATCTGCATTTATGGTTATTGGTAATGTATATGTTACTTCCATTAATTCTAGTGTTAATTCCTCTTTTTCCACACTTATTCTTGTAACTTTTCCAGTCATACCTCTAAATGGCCCACTAACTATCTCCACCATATCCCCCACTTTTAAATCTTCCAAAGGTGACTTCGGCACAATGAACTTCTCTATTTCGTTTGGATATATCATTCCTGGTGTTCTTCCCTTTACATGTTTTATTCCGCTTATGGCACGATCTATTTGGTTAAAATCTTTTGCTTCAATAAATATGAATCCCTTCACATTTTCAGGAGCTATTATGGCCGATATATTTATTCCACCAGCTTTGGCTCTAGTTTCTATTAGTAGTGCTGAACTTTTTTCTTGGCCAGCCGTAGTTCTAATAGTGAAATAAGGCATACATTTTTCACCTCGGAAGTGACTGTAGTACTAGAGATATTAATTGTACAATAAATCCATAGCCCCCTATCAAAAATAATCCCAATAAACATATTCTTAATGTTAACCAGAACTCTTCACGTGAAGGTTTACGGGATAATCTTAAAATACGTTTTACAGATTCTTTGAAGCTACTCATAATCCATATCCTCCAATCAATAGAAATAAGTTTAATAATATAAAAGTTGTTTAAATATTTTTACATTAATAATGCTAATATGGCCTTTTGTGTATGTAACCTATTTTCCGCCTGATCCCATACTATTGACCTATCTGAGTCTATAACATCATCTGTTATTTCCAAACCTCTATGTGCTGGTAGGCAGTGCATTATTAAAGCCTTCGGTGCATTCTTCAAAATTTTTGAATTAACTTGGTATGGTGTGAATTTCTTCAATCTATCTTTGGCTTCCTCCTCCTGCCCCATGCTTACCCAAACATCTGTATATATGAAATCTACGTCTTTAACAGCTTCTTCTGGTATTGTTGTCAAATTTATGGTGGACCCACACTCAATAGAATTTATCTTAGCGTAGTCTAAGACTTCTTTCCTTGGCATATATTCCTTTGGGGATGCTATATTAATATTCAATCCAAGTTTTGTGGCTGCAATAATTAGAGAGCTGCATACATTATTTGATCCATCCCCTACATATGCCATCTTGATCCCCCTTAGAGTTCCCATCTTCTCATAGATGGTAAACATATCTGAAATTGCTTGGCATGGGTGATAAAGGTCGCTTAACCCATTTATTACTGGTATATCTGCACTCTTTGCTAATTCTTCCAAATCTTCATGCTTATAAACTCTAGCCATAATACCATCCAGATATCTACTCAGTACTTTTGCTGTATCACTTATTGTTTCCCCTCTTCCAAGCTGTAACTCATTCCAATTTAAGTATAATGCATTACCTCCAAGTTGATACATTGCAACCTCAAAGGATATTCTCGTTCTAGTTGAAGGTTTTTGAAATATCATTCCCAAAGTTTTGCCTTTAAGCAGTTCCTTTATTTTCTCTCCAGCATAGTATTCAGCCTTCAATTTTTCCGCTAACTTTATTATTTTCCATAATTCTTCTGATGTGAATTCTTGAAGTGTTAGAAAATCTCTTCCCTTTAATGATCTCAATTATTTTCACCAAAATATTGAATGTTTAAGGTAAATTTATATCATTCTATAAGTTTCTGTATAAGCCAATCCCTACTAAATCCAATTAGATCCGTATATTTTTGCCCCATCCCCAAATATATTATTGGCTTCTTTGTGGCAAATAATATTGATAGTGCAACTCCTCCTTTAACGTCTGCATCAACCTTGGTTATTATGGATCCCGTTATTCCAACATATTCATTAAATTTTTCTGCTTGTGTTAGTGCATCATTCCCAGTTAATGCATCTCCAATAAAGATTACGTGGTCTGCGCTTATTACTTTGACTATTTTGTTCAATTCAGTCATCAAATCTATATCTGTATGCATTCTTCCTGCAGTATCTATCAACACTACCGGAATTCTATGGGCATATGCATAATTTACTGCATCATAAGCCACTGCTGCGGGATCTGCACCATACTTATGTTTTATCATTTTCACCCCAAGCCTAGTGGCATGCGTATAAAGTTGCTCTTCTGCACCTGCTCTAAAGGTATCGCTACAAGCTAATATGGGCATAACCCCCCTTTCCTTTAATAGATATGCAATTTTTGCTATGGTAGTTGTTTTACCGCTTCCATTTACACCTACAAAAACTATTTTCACCGGAATTTTCCCATTTTGTTTACTTCTATATATTTCATCTTCTAAGTTTATTTCTCCGGCTTCATTAATTATTTCTGTAATTGCTGATTTAATGGTTTCTTTAACTTTTTCACCCACGTCTTCACTTCTAGGAACTTTCACATTTTTTAAGTTTTCGAAAACCTTCCCCTCTATATACTCTGCAACTTGGTATGCTAAATCGCATTCTAACAATTGTAGTTTCCAATCAAAGAGTATTTTTTCTAAATCTTTTTCTGATATTGTTTTTGTGGATACGGCCTCAACTATTTGTTTGAATGCACTCTTAAGTTTATTGAACAATATTTATCATCCTTTCTTTTCACTTGCTTGTTGAATCAATGTATTTAACTGTCCTTGCAGATATTCTATACTGTTTAATGTTTCATTTAGCCTTTTTTGCACTTCTAATTGTTGTCTTTGAAGATTTTCCATTCTGTTTTC
Organism: Methanomethylicia archaeon; assembly: GCA_038825625.1. GTDB lineage: Archaea > Thermoproteota > Methanomethylicia > Culexarchaeales > Culexarchaeaceae > JAWBOZ01. Next base: position 9,564 of record JAWBOZ010000008.1, read on the forward strand.
AAGTATAGTTTTTACATCATTATTTGATTTCTTTATTATTACATTAGCCCCAACATTTATGTAGGAATTTTCATTGTCAGCAACTATAGCATCTATCAATATTGAAGAACCCAATGGCAATAATACTTTATGTCCCTTTTCCATTTTACTTATTTCATTTATTGTATCTATTGAAAGTTGCATATCTATTAATTGTTTTTGTATAGTCTCACTTTGATTTTTTAAGGCTTCAGCTATGGAGTTTAAAGTGTTTATTTGTGCATATAATTTGCTTATTTCCTCTTCAATCTTTCTTTTTTCACTCATTTTATCTCTCTCCATAGGGTTTGTACCATTTTATTCCTTGTTTCCTTTGGATTTATAACCTCTATAGATGTTACTCTTATATTTCTACGTTTTATCCTATGAATACCACTTAAATTTGAATATACTCTTTCAATGCTTTGTTCCGGTTTTGTTCCAGGTATATCCATTGAGAAGCTTATGGTTTCCCCATTTCTTAAAGTTAATTTCCCCTTCAATCGATAAATATTAACAGACATTTTCTCCCCTCAAAAACCTAGAGACCTTTCTATATGTGCTATTTCCGGTCCTGTAGTTGTGCTTCCAACGAGAATTCCATTCGAATTTGCCACTATGCCCACCCCCACCACTGGAAATCCTGCATTTACAGTCCCCACATCCACTTTTACTTTCAATATCTCACTTATATTTTTAAGCTCTTCTTCTGTGGCCATGGGATGTACTATACATCCCTTATTATTTACAGCACCCACTGATCCAACCACGTTGTATCCAGCGATGGTAAATGATTCAATTTCAACATCTAAAACATCCTTGATTACCTTTACAGCCTTTTTATCTAATTCTGGACTTACTATTGCAGCATAGTCGTTTGCAAGAATTATATTTCCTAAAGCAGTCCTTTTATTTGGAAATATCTCAACATTAACCTCAAGTTCCTTCCTTAGGAATTTTACTTCATCCTTTGAGGCGTAGTATGGTAATAGTAACCCCTTAGAATTACCAATGGATAATACTCCTAATAAAACAGAATCACATATATTTATTTGCACCACTTTTGTCTTTAACACTTCTTCAATAACTTTAATGATTTTTTGCGGTACGTTTGATGGTATTAAAACATATTTATCTGTTGGTGAAAAGAATACACCTATATTATTGCTTCCATATATTGAGAGACGTTCAATCAATTCATCTACCTCATCAACATTATTCTGTTAACGGGTATGCCCTAACTATTCCTTCATCATCCTTAGTTACTTTCACCTTTATTCTTCTTGGGGGTTTCTGTATACTCCTAGACCATATTATTTCATTTAGTTCTTGGGTTATTATTATCTTATCACTCTTTAAATGTCTTGTTAAAAATTCCCTTACAAATCTCATGGCGCGCGGCGTTCTCTTATTTCTAGGAACATAATATGCTGTTCTTAATGGTATAGTGTATGTGCGTTCCAAAATTATTTTTGCTTTTTCCTTTTTCTCACTCATATTCTTCACCTTTATAGTTTAAGTTTTGTTTGACGCCAATGTCTCAGTTTCGGATGTCTTCTAAATTTCCCCCTAGTTTTTACCACAACCCATATGGGTACAGGAGTGTTTTGTTTTTTTGCATGTGCTAATCTGATTTTCTTGCCAAGAGGTTTATTTCGTGCCAATTATGCTCCCTCCCCCCTCCTCCATAAAATCCTAGTGGGCTTTTTACTTGTTAGCTGCATTAAAATGTTTTTCAATTGTTCATCTGTTATTGGCACCTTAACCTTTCCGCTCTGAGCCAACTGTATAAGTTGTACCTCCAATTGTTCAACTACTTCTGGCTTAACTATTTTTAGATTATTTAACCTATTTCTAGCCTCTGGCGTTAGTATTTTCCTCAGGACTTCTTGCTTTGCTGCTTCCATAGCTTCCCTCCTTTTAGCTTCTTCTATCCGCTTCCTAAGCTCTTCCATTCTTCTCTGCTTCATGATTTCCAATTCTTCATCATACTCCTCATCACTCATAATGTTCACCTCTATTCATTTTCTAATAATTGCATATTTTTTCAACTCTACATTCGTTTTCATCATTTCTTTAAATATTTTATTCGATGTCCTATACAGAAGTGATCTTCCCTCCGAAGTTAATGTTCTTCCCCTCCCATCAACATTCATTACAAGTTTTGCTGCTTCCAATTGCTGCAATATTTTCCTAATAATTTTCCCCCCACTCTTTCTAAAATGACTTTTCCTAGTTCCCAGCTGTTTTCTACCTCCAAAGGCTGTTCTAAGGCTTTCTACACCCACAAATCCGCTTAGAAATATTTTCCTCAGTATTGATGCTGACCTTATATACCACCAATCCGGATTTTCAGGTACCTTATCCCTATGAACTCCTGTTTTAACATACTGAGCCCAAACAGGTGGGGTTATTTGTGGATAATTCTTTTTAAATTGTTTTGCTATTTCCATTATCAATTTTTCTGCTGGAACATCTTTAGGTGAAACCATTTACATCACCAAGCACGTCTAATCCTTTTCTCAAACTACACTTTTCTCTTATAAATTCTTTGCTTTCTATATAATACTATTGTTCTCCCCCTAATATCAATTATTTCTGCATTCAATATTGAAGCCAATTGTGAAGCTACATCACCTTTATCTCTCTCATATATTATTGAAGCTGTTTTTAGAATTTTAATTTTTATAAATTCATGTTCATCAAGTTGTCTATCCAACTCCTTCAGTAAATTCTCAGTTAACCCATATTTGCCTATATTTATTTTTGGAATATCCTTGACCTTATATTTCATTTTATCAACTTCTCTTACCATTTTATTCAGGAAACTTAATTTATTTTAGTTATAGATAAACTTCTCGTTTAATGCTTTATCAAATATCTCATTCTATTACCACATTTATGACATGTAATCACAATATGCTTACTCCTTCTACTCCTAACCCTCACATGACAGTTCACCCCAGGAACTAGAAAACTATAACATTTATGGCAAAAACGGCGTCTCCATTTCACTGATATTCTAACTCTAGCTTTCATACTTATTCTACGTGCCAACTCAACATATCTATCTGCCATCTCAGGATTTTCATGAAATACTTCCTCAGCTAATCTAAACAATCTTTCTATACGTTCCCTAGCTATCTCACGAGTATTCATCCACACTAAATTAATAGTAAACCTTAGACATATTTAAGTTAATGGGAAAGAAATTGCCTATACTAAATATCATCATAGCTGAATCAGCACTAGAACTTATCCCTAAAGAAATATCAGATCACCCAGCAATAGTTAAAGATGCTATTAGGAGAGGTAAAAATGCTTCTGAAATATTATTAGACATATCAAAACACTATGCAGCAATGAAGACCCTCCCAAACTCCATGAAAAGAGGGAGACCAGACATAACCCACCTTACACTTCTAAACATCCTAGGATCACCTGCAAATAAAGCTGGATGGCTGAAAATCTATGTTCATACAATCAACAACAACGTAATAAACATAAACCCAACCATACGCCTACCAAGAAATTATAATCGCTTCACAGGTTTAATTGAACAATTATTTAAAGAAGGGGCTATTCCCCCTAAAAGTAACAATCCACTAATGACTTTAGAAAAACTCGACCTAAAAGGTTTAATTAAAAACATAAAGTCGTCTAAAACCATAATGTTAACTTCCGCTGGTGAGAAAACCACACCTAAAGACCTAATAAACCTAATAATTCATGAAAAAAATCCAACCATAATTATAGGAGGATTTCAACATGGAGATTTCTCCGAAGAAAATCAGAAACTAGTAGATGGAAAATACGCCATATACCCAGAAACTCTTGATGCTTGGATCGTCACAGCAATAATTATTCATCAATATGAAGCGATTATGGGATTATATGATAATATTTGGGGCAAAAATCAGTTTTTCCAGCGTCAATCATCAGCATAAGCCTCATAGACCCTCTTCACATCATCCAATACTAAAATAGACGCACTTACCTTAATAATTATCTTTTTCATCCTTTATTATAAGCATATTTTAGTGAACCGAGTGATACGCAACTAAAATTAGATGAACTCATTTGAATAATGCAACTTACAATATGCAATTTCATAGAATCCTCTACTTTCCTTAATGAACCCGCCTCTTTTAAGACAGTCAGTATCCTTTCCACTCTCCTTTTTCCTTCCTCGGCATTTAACTCTCTTAAAATGTAATCAAGTCTTATAGCACCCTTTTCTTCGATTAAGTAGATGTCCCCCTCAGCGGGGCATATATAGTTTCAAGTTATAAATCCTATACTTCCAAGAACCTAGATGTGACTTTTCTTCCATCAATTTCGAAACCGATTAGGGAAGATATATTCTCCCAATTCTCCCTTTTAGGAGTCTTGCTGATTAGACTAGCTTGATTGCCTAGCAAGGTCCTATCCATCAAGATGGCCTTCTGCTTCGATCGAGAATTAAGTGCGCTAAAAAGTACTCTGCAAAATGCATTATCACAAAAGAGATTTTAGAGCTGTCTATTATTTCTTCATTCTTCAAGGACTTACCCAAAGCTATCTTCCTCCCCAAAATGTTTGATCGATCTCCAGAACTCATGAATGTAAAGTAGAATGCTGGATAAATGTCACCACCTTCCTCAATCATCCTTTCAGAACATTTTATTATAGGTTTAGAATTTTCATTAAATTCGATTTCAGTTTTGTAGTTTGCAATAGAAGGAATTGGAGGAAAGGCGCTTACAGAAGCTCAAAAAGCTATTGTTAGATCGTATGACCAGAGTGGAGGATCAATAGAACATATTCCTGCATGAGCAAGATGACAGGAGTTATAATAGGCAAACGTCATGAACATGGGAAAGCCAAACATAAAAGAGCTGATTTAATTCATAATTTTTACAGGTCACGCAACCCATTAAGATTGACGATTAAGAGGAAAAAGGAAAACTCCTTGCTAGATTTTTGTTCAATGATTGTTAACTTGTTAGTCAATGTTGATAGAATTATATTTGACTGCTATGTTATTTATGATGTGGTCGAATATGAGTTCAGATGACCTCTTTGAGGCAATATCGCATCCACTACGTGTTGAAATTATTAAATTATTAGCTAAGGGGCCGAGACGGTTTGCTGATATTAAGAGAGAGTTAAGAATTAAGAGTGGTGGTCTTTTGGATTTTCATTTAAAAAAGTTAGATAACCTGATCTCAATAAATGATGAAGGTTTCTATGTTTTAAACGAGAAGGGATTTGCTGCTCTCCAAGCTTTAGAAGTCATATCAAAATATGGTTGGCAAAAAAGGGCATTTTACCTAAATCTCTTGATATGCATTATATTTAACATTTACTTTGCGCTGACAGATCCAAAGTGGCTTCTGGTAGTTCTAGTCATATCAACATCGTGGATGATCTTCTACAGTTACTGGACATTTGTTAAGAGGCATGTTACCCTCAAAAACAAATTTGAAAGATAACCGAAAAATGGTGAATATTGTGAGCACTTAAGTTTTATACTGACTATTTAATATGTATTCGTGAGGTATGTATGAAATTCAAGTTTTTGTTTCATCCAAAAGAATTAAGAGGTTTGAAAGGATTAATTGCTGAGAGACTTGTTCAGGCTTATTTCGTCAAAGTTCTGATTCCAAGACTTAAAACTGAGTTTGATTTCGTTTTTGTGAATATGGATGGGAAGTTTTTACAACTCGTCCCCTTAAGCTTTATTGAAAAGGCGTTGTTATTAGGGAAAGAGTAAACTGGGATGAAGCATGGAACGAAATAAGCGCAGAATCCTACATTACTGATAGCATATCTGGTGAAAGCGTAAGTTACCAAGAACACGCGAGAAAGAATGGAACTTTCAAGAAAAGATGGAGAGAGGAGCGCATAGAAAATGCGACTATACATATTCCAAGAGCAATTTTAGGCTCATTTTTAGATAAGGGAGTGTTTCCCAGTCTAGAATTATTTGAGAAAACTTTGAGGCTGGTCGCGCTTCTTGAGAATGCACCAGACGGCTTCATATTCAAGTTAAATAAAACTGGACTGGACTTGAACTCATATAACTATATAAAACTCTTCTCCAAGTGGAATCGGAAAATATTTAAGGAATTAGAACTATGTGCTCCGCCAAGAGAAATTCCAGTTGTTTCAGGGGAGATAGAAGTTATTGAAATTAAGGCAGACAAGGCTTTTATTATGCCTCATC
>JAWBOZ010000009.1:0-14693 GCA_038825625.1 Methanomethylicia archaeon
TAAAAGTTTATGATATGATAGCTAAATCTATACCAGAAATATATGATGTTTTAAGAGATGAGGAATTCCATGAGAAACAATTAATAGACTTGTTGGATGAGGAGAAGCTTAAATATGTTAGCTCCATGATTCTTGGGTTGAATGATGCATTGGTTGAGCTTACGGGTGCTTTAGCCGGGTTTACAATGGCGCTTCAAGATCCTAAACTTATATGTTTGATAGGCTTTATAACTGGGGTTGCAGCTGCATTATCCATGTCTGCATCTGAATATCTTTCAACAAAGGCTGAGGGTGAAGGTAAGAATCCCATTAAAGCTGCAACCTATACAGGCTTAATGTATATTGTCACCGTTCTCATTTTAATATTCCCATACATACTTCTTTCCAATGCGTATTTGTGTTTAGGTTTTACAATAATTGATGTTGTGATTATGATCTTCATCTTCACATTTTATGTTTCTGTTGCAAAGGATCTATCGTTTAAGAAGAGGTTTTTAGAGATGTTGGTGATTAGTTTGGGTGTGGCAACTCTATCATTCATTCTAGGTTTCATGGTTAAACTAACCTTCAATATTGAGGTTTGATGCGGCGGCCGGGATTTGAACCCGGGTTACTGACTCGGAAGGCCAGTGTCCTAGTCCAGGCTAGACGACCGCCGCAATTATTAATATTAATGTTTTGTTGAATAAATTCTTTATTTCTAATGTTTAAACCTTAGGGGTTCAAATAATTTTCAACTCTTACTCCAAAAGATTTATAGTGTATCCTTAAAATTTCTTATGGGAGAGATTCTTGGTTTTTATGGAGTTTAGATTTCATGGTCGTGGCGGTCAGGGTGTCGTCACAGCTTCACAGCTTCTCGTAAATTCAGCGTTTAAGATGGGTTTTCAAGGTCAAAGTATACCGATGTTTGGCGCTGAGAGGAGGGGGGCTCCTGTGGAAGCTTATGCAAGAATATCAGATACCAATATAAGGCGGCATTCACAAGTTTATTCCCCAGACTTTGTATCCGTTTTTGATCCTAAATTATTGCAGGTGGTTAATGTCGTTAAGGGGTTGAAGCCTAATGGAACCATTATTCTAAATTCTCCAAACCCCCCTGATAAATTTACTTTTAATGGGTTTAGAGTTTATACCTTGGATGCCAGTGGTATTGCCATTAAGCTTGGACTGTATTTTGCAGGTTTTCCAGCTGTTAATACCGCCATGGTTGCCGCTATAGCTAAAGCAACAAAAATCCTATCCCTAGACTCCATCTTGAGTAGTATTAGGGATTTATGGTCTGGTAGGATTGGTGAATTAAATGTTGAAGCTGCGAAATTGGCTTATGACTCAATTGTAGGTGATTGATCTTGCTCGAATACAATAAGATTCTACCAATATCTAAACCTATTGAGGGGGCTTCAGGTCTAACTGGTGTTTGGAGGTCCTTTAAACCCATCATAGATTATGAGAAGTGTAAGAAGTGTTTGTTATGCTGGCTTTATTGTCCTGAAGCCGCTATTAAACGTGTGGGTGATGATCTTATGAGTGTTGAGGTGGATTACAATTATTGTAAGGGTTGTGGTATTTGCGCCAATGAATGTCCATTTAAAGCTATAGCTATGGTTAGGGAGGAGTGATCATGGCTAAAATCGAGATTCTAACTGGGAATTATGCTGTAGCTTATGGTGCAAAGCTTTCCAGAGTTCAAGTTGTCTCCGCATATCCAATAACCCCGCAAACAACTATTGTGGAGAAGCTTGCTGACCTTGTGAGTAAAGGTGAATTAAACGCTAAATATGTATGTGTGGAAAGTGAGCATAGTGCCATGGCTGCATGTATAGGTGCTTCTGCCACTGGTGCGAGGGCCTTCACAGCCACATCTTCACATGGATTATTGTACATGTCTGAACTTGTTTGGTGGGCTGGTCTTGGAAAATTCCCATTAGTTATGGCTGTGGTTTGTAGAGCTTTAGCTCCACCATGGAGCATTTGGACTGAGCATAACGATGTATTGGCACATAGGGATTGTGGTTGGATAATCTTCTTCGCTGAAGATAATCAGGAGGTTTTGGATTTAGTTATCCAATCATATAGAATTGGTGAGGATGAAAGGGTTCTACAACCTGTCATGGTGGCTCTAGACGCTTTTATACTGTCACATACTTCTGCACCAGTTTCCATACCGGAACAGGTGGATATTGATGGTTACCTTCCCCCTCCAGGATGTAGAAAGCTACCATATATTCTAGATCCAGATAATCCATATACATATGGTAATATGACTAGCCCAGAATATTTCATGGAGTTAAGGTATGAGATTGAGAGATCCATGAATTCTGCTAGGAAGGTTATTGTTGAATCAGGTAAAAGGTATGGTGAGATAACTGGTAGATATTATGATAGTTTAATAGAGCCTTATAAGTGTGGTGATGCCAATGTTCTGCTTATTAGTGTTGGATCCTCTGTTGGTGATGGTAAGGAGGCTGTGGATCGTTTAAGGGATGATGGTTATAATGTTGGATTGGTTAAGCTCAGAACCATTAGACCATTCCCATTTGAAGAGTTGAAAAGCATTTGTGGCGGTAGGAGGTATATTGGTGTTTTGGATAGGAATTACAGTTTTGGTTTTGGAGGTGTAGTATATTCTGAGGTTTCTTCAGCTCTTCAAGGACTCGGTGTTCCAATTCAAGGTTTTATAGCTGGATTGGGTGGTAGGGATATTACCATTGAAGATTATGCTTCAATTTTTAAGATTCTTATTGATATGGCTGATAGGGGTTTGGAGCCTAAGATTCCATTATGGATAGGCCTTAAGGAGGGTTTGAAATGAGTGTATCTATGAGGGATTTAACTTTAAAGGAATATTTGCTTCCCGGTAATGCTTCATGTCCAGGATGCCCTGCTTCTATAGGTTTGAGAATGCTTGGTAAAGCTTTGGAGGGTAGATATGTCCTCATAATACCTGCATGCTGCTCAACTATCATTGAGAGTCAATACCCAAAAACCTCATATAATGTTCCAGTATTGAATATTGCTTTTGCGGCATCAGCGCCTGCTGCAGCTGGAGTTAAAGCTGGTTTTGAAGTTTTAGGTAGAGGTGATATTCAGGTGGTTGTTTGGGCTGGTGATGGTGGGACTGCTGATATAGGTATGACTTCATTAAGTGGGGTTGCTGAGAGGAATGATGATATAATGTACATATGCTATGATAATGAAGCATACATGAATACTGGTATTCAGAGGAGTAGTGCCACCCCATATTCTGCTTGGACCACAACTACAGTTGGTGGTAAGGGTGAGCATAAGAAGAATCTTCCAATGATAATGGCAGCCCACAATATTCCATACGTTGCCACAGCATCCATAGCTTACCCATTAGATTTTGTAGCTAAGGTTAGAAGAGCTGCATCCATTAAGGGTATGAAGTATATTCATCTGCATAGTCCTTGCCCAACTGGATGGAGGTTTCCAAGCGATAAAACCATTGAGATTGGTAGACTTGCCATTCAAACGGGCCTATGGCCATTGTATGAAGTTGATCATGGGAAATTTAAGCTCAGTAGCATTTGCATTCCATTAATGGATAAATCCAGGAGGAAGCCTATTGAAGATTATTTGAAGATTCAAGGTAGATTTTCAAGAATAAGTTCTGAGCAATTGGAGGAGTTGAAGCGTTATGTTGATGTGTTGTGGAGTGAAATAGCTTTAATGATTGAAAAGTCTAAGCAAGTTTAGAAGAGTCCATAAACATCAAAATAAACTATTTTTCCACGTGTTACTAAACTGTTTGGGTATATGGTTGTCCCAGGTAGGATTCTGCTCCCTCCACCTATAAAACTATAGTCTCCAACAACAGAGCCAAAGCTTCTTCTACCTGTATCAATTTCAACACCTTTAACCCTCATCTTAACATTACTTTTATCTCTATTTTCACATTCAAATACAACATTCCCTTCCACAATACAGTTTGACGCTATTATACTATACCTTACATCCACATTGTTTAGAATTATGGTTTTTTCAAGTATTATGCTTTCAACAATTCTACTTTTAAAACCTACTTCAACTTCATTCCCTATATATGTGTATGGTCCTAAAACAGCTCCTTCCCCTATAATACATCTTTCACCAATTATTAATGGGGGTATCATAGTGCATTTCCCTCTCAATACACTCCCCTTACCAATAAAAATTCTTCCATAATACTCATCCCCATTCATGTATTCTTCATTTGCTTCCAGTAGGTCCCATGGTCTTCCAATATCTCTCCACCATCTTCCCCTTGTTACGCATACAGCCACCTTTTCACCTTTCCTTAAAAGTATTTTAAATGTGTCTGTTATCTCATACTCCCCCCTCTTTGATAACGGTGTTTCTTCTACTGCCTCAAAAACTTCCTCCCCCCTCATAACATATATTCCAGCATTGATATGTCGGCTCGGCTCCCTCCCCCTTTCAGGTTTTTCAATTATATTCTTTAATATATCTCCCTCCCCCAACTCCATTACTCCATAATTCCATGGATCTTCAACTTCAATTGAAACTATTGTTGTTGTCGCTCCGCTCTCTCTATGTTTCTCTATTGCTTGTAGAAGTATCTTGTCTTCCACGGTTACATCCCCATATACCACCAAGAATTCTTCATTCTTCAAATATTCCTTAACCATTTTTATTGCGTGGGCTGTTCCCAACTGTTCCCTTTGAGTTACATATGTTACCTTTAAATCATATTTCCCTCCATCTCCAATAAGATTCCTTATTTCTTGATCCCTATATCCAACTATTATGTAGACATCCTTTATCCCTATGCTCTTCAATGCTGATATTATGTTTTCTATTAGTGGTTTTCCAGCTATTGGTAGTAAGTGTTTTGGCCTATATTTTGTTAATGGGTCCAGTCTAGTGCCCTTTCCAGCTGCAAGTATAACTGCCTTCATCATTATCCTCCAATATCCTCAATTTTTATTGGTTGACCAGTTTTTGTTGATTTTAGTGCTAATTCGCATAGGTATACTGCCATTAATCCATCCCATCCATTAACTATAGGCTCCTCCAATCCAGCTACAACATTTATGAAATTTTCCAGTTCCCTCTTTAATGGTTCTTCATATTGTATGTTTGGTATATATACACCATTATAATCTTCAATCCTTATTTCCTGTGTTATATAATCTATTACTACTCTACCCTCGCTTCCAGTGACTGTTAGCTCCCTAATCTTTTTAGGGGTTATCCAATTTGCTTCTATGAATGCTGTTGGGTTTGAATCGAATTTCAATATTATGTTTGCATGGTCTTCATACTTGTGTTTTAAGCTTCCAGCTGCAGCATATATTTCTGTGGGTTCTCGGCTTGTTATATATCTCATTAGATCTAGGTCATGTATTGCTAGGTCCCTTATAACCCCCACATCCCCTATCCTCTCAGGCCATCTTGAAACCCTTCTAGAAGATATTAAAACTATTTCGCCAATCTCACCTTTACGAACAATATCTTTTACTCTCTGTACTGCTGGATTATATCTCTCTATATGTCCAACCATCAACTTTACTTCCACAGTTTTAGCTTTGTTCAGTATTTTCATGGCTTCATCCACTGTTATCGTCATAGGCTTCTCCACAAGTACATTTTTACCACTTTCAATAACTTCCAATGCTATTTTCGCATGCGTTGTGGATGGTGTGCATATGGTTATAGCCTCAATACGTTTATCCCCCAATATTTCATGGTAATCTCTATAAACTTCAACGTCATATCTCATCTTCACCTTTTCAAGCACATCTTGATTTACATCCACTGCTGCAATTAATTCGGCTCTTGAGTTTTCACTTAAAACTCTAAGGTGATTTCTACCCCAAAATCCACAGCCAATCACGGCTACTCCAACTTTATCCATTACATTCACCTCTAAGTATCTTCACTATTATTTCCACGGGGTCCTCCATCCCTCTAATTATTTCCTCAGTGTTAGTTTTGTATTTTTCTGGGTTCATGATTATTTCCTTTAAATATTCGTATGCTTCTTCAACATTTCTAAAGCTCTTTATTGGCAATCCTCTTTCTTCAAGCCACTTATTTACATGTATGAGTGTTGGGAATAGGCTTATGGATGGTGTCCCTATTAATGCTGATTCTCTAGCCATGGTTCCTCCACCACTTATGGTTAGTATTGAGTATTTCATTAAGCTTATAGTGTCTATGGCCTTTTCTGGGACTATTACATTTTCAGGTATTTCCCTCATTTCATCTTCATATCTTGGAAAATATACTATTCTTACCTCATGAAATTCATTAAGGATCTTTCTAATAATCCTTATAACCGGTTTCTCCACCCATTTATAATATGAAGCTTTATATTCAGCTTCTCTTGCAATTATTATTTTATCATCTTTGTTTAACCCTAATTCTTCAGGGACTTTTGGATCTGTTTTAAAACTTTTTATCCATGATAATTCGTCAACACCATTATATTGAATTATCTTCTCCTCCTCTATCATACCCTTATAACTTTCTATGGGTACAGCTTTTGGTATTATTAGTTTATCTGCTAATGGTATTGTTAGTTTGTTCACATATTTTGAGTGTGGTGTATCATTAGTTATTATTATTGGTATTGAAAGTCCAAAGGCTACTCTAACAGCTTCTGGGGATGATAATGAAATGTGGTATGATGGCTTCTCATCTAGCTTCGTAATGAATTCTGCAAGTTTTATGCTTCTCTCTAAACTTGCCATAAGTTTTCCTTCAAGCTTCTCTCCACCATGCCTTCCCATAATTATTGCTTCTACATTTTTCCTCTCAAATATTCCTGTGGTATAATCGTACTCCCTTGTGGTTATGATGCTTTTAAAACCAATTTCTTCAGCTTCCTCCATTATCTTTATGGATAGTAATGCTTGTTTTGGTGTTAATGCATCGATCCATAATGTTTTCATGGCAACCACTTTTAACTTTTTTTCACATAATTCGAGTGAAAAACTGTATATATAGGTTTTTCCATATTATGCTTGTATGCAGATTTCAGATTTCTATGAATTAATACTTAAGCTCAAATCCTTTGGCTTAACGGAATATGAAGCTAGAGTTTACCTCTCCCTCCTATATAGAACTGAACTTACAGCTGAAGATGTGAGTAGCTTATCTGAAGTTCCACTTCCAAGGGTTTATGATGTATTGGAGGAACTGGAGAAGAAGGGGTTTGTGGAAATAATTTCCGGTAGGCCTAGGAGATTTGAAGCCATTGAACCTAGATCTGCATTTAACAATTATTTAGATTATTTAAAGAGGAGTTTGAATGATCAGATTTCAAAAATGGAGAAGGATTTTTCATCTCTTCAACCAACTTTGGAAGAACATTATTATAAGAGTAGATTAAGGATAGATCCAAGCTCCCTTCTGGAGCCTTTATCCGATCTGCATGAAATGGAGGATAAAACTAGGGAGATGATTTCATCAGCGAAGAAGGAGGTGCTGATATTTTCACAGCTCTTTACATGGTTTAATAGATTGGAGAAGGATATTAAGGCTGCTTTGAATAGGGGTGTTGAGGTAAGGATTTTGATGCGTACTTCCACATCTGAATCTAAATCCATTTTCACAAGTTTGCAAAGGATGGGTGTTAAGGTGAGAGTTTCCTCTGAAGATTGGTATCCAGTTAGAGGAACAATAGTGGATAAATGTAGGCTTATCTTTCTAATATGGGTTCCAAGGGAGGAGAGGCTTTATTGGAGTCCAATAGTTTATAGGCCTCATTATACTGAGAATAGGGGGTTAATATCAATATTTCTAGATGCTTTTGAACGTAGATGGTCTTCTGCTTATACGTCCTAAACATTATTCCTTCCACTGGTTTTAGAAACATATCTTTCCACTAATTGTATCCATATGAAAAACCATAGTAGTGCTGTAGCCCCTGACATTAACAATTTTATTATGGATTCAAATATGATTTTCCATGTTCCATTTATTGGTATTGTTATTGGAACTATAATTCTATCTATAAACAATAGCATTAAAATCATTAACATCCATACAATTATCATTATTGATGCCAATTCTCCTACTCTACTTATTGTCTTCTTCATATTCTCACCAGCATTAATATTGATGTTACTACCCCCATTATTGATGATATTAAGCATAGTGCATGATATGCATGTATGAGCTCTATTTCAGTGGCTCTACCCTTCCTTAGTATTAGGTTTGCCAATGTTTTTGGAGCTTTTGGATTTAGATTTGCTTCTATATAATTGTCGATAACTTTCACTGGTCTCTCACCTATCTCCCTCCTCTCCAGTAATCCTCCAACACTTCTTAGGGAGTGGAAGGCATTCATTATAAATGGCATAATTACTGTTATACCTACAATTTCCATTCTTCCAATAACCGCTATACTTCCAATGGCTGCACCAAGCATTAAGCTTCCAGTATCTCCCGGAAAAGCTTTTGCTGGATACCTATTATAGTAATAGAATGCCAATGTTATTCCCAACAATATTGCTGACATTATTGCTTCACTTTGCTGTCCAAGTATTATGGATGATATTAGTAGTGATGTTGCAGCCATGGCGCATCCACCAGACATAACCCCATTGTATGTATCCATCATATTTACAGCATTTGCCGGTACAGCTATTGTGAATGGTAGCAGAATCCAATATACTATTGTTAATCTGAATCCACCAATTAATGGCATCCTAGGTCTTCCAAGAATTATTTGCTGTGGATAAATTAGTGCCATTAATGCTATGGGTATGAAGCACAATACTGTTAATGAAGTCTTTATTTTAGCTCTTAAAACTATTATGTCATCCATTATCCCTATTGCTGCCGCCATTATTGATGTCAATGTGAAGGTTAATATCTTTGGATCATACTCCACAAATAATATTATTGTTGTGGACACTATTAATCCAATGAGCATTCCCAGCCCGCACATTTGCGGTACATCTGGTTTATTTGGTTTATGAACATCTACACCCACCTTCCCTATTTTAAGCATATACTTCATTATTAATGGTGTTGAAATTAATGTTGATATGAATGATATTATGAGGGCTTGAATTATCATTTGAGAGGCCTCGCATTATATTTAGGTAATCTTAAATGTTTTAATTTATTTCTATTTTTAATGGTTGTGATGGCTAATTCTAGGAGTATTAGGGTTAGATATGCTGGAACTGTTAATTTCGCATCTAAATTGCTCAGCACCTTTACCGGTTTAATTTTTGTTACATTTATTTCTAGGAGGCTTAGTGAAGAGGAATTTGGTTTATGGAGCTTCTTTGGAGTTTGGCTTCAATACTTCATTATACCTGCAGGTTTCGTAAATTATTGGACTGTTAGATATATGAGTAGGGGGTTTAAGGTTGGTAAAACAGGTCTAACATTAAACTCCATGCTCATGTTTATATCGATACTCATATTTTTCATAGTTTCGAATTATGTGTTGTATTCTGAGATAAGTTTAAGTTATCTTTCAATGGTGATAATGGTTTTAATGCTTCAAATACCAGCTGAATATATCTCCTCCACTCTTGATGCCTTAACTACAGCTACAATCCCGGAGTATATTGGTTATGGTGGTATTCTCGTGGAGGTTGTAAAGCTTATTTCAGGCTTCATACTGATCCTCAACTATAGGCTTGGAATTGTGGGTGCATTGGCATCTTATGTTATTGCAAAGTACATTTATGCTTTATTTCTAACCCTAATATTACGGAATGAATTAAAGGATGAATTCAATTGGAGTATGGCTTACAAGTGGATTAAACTCTCATGGATTCCAGCATATAATATGGCTTCTGGATATGTTAGGAGCCTTGGCATTCCAATACTGTCATTGTTAGTTCAATTTTCAGATCCAAACATGCCATTTAGAGTTTTAGCACATTTAAAGGCTGTGAACACTATAAGTTCAGTTGTATCCTATTCTGGCTTATTATCCTTTGCCCTATATCCAAAGATTTTGAGCGGTGGATCTAGAGAGGATGTTGAATCAACCTTGAAATATGTTTTGATGTTCGCCATTCCAATGATCACTGGTGTTATGGTTATGTCTGAATCCTTTCTATCGCTTCTTAGAGCTGAATATGCAGTTTCATATCAAGCGCTATATCTAGGTGCCATAGGGGTTTTGCCATCATTACTTTCCGGGATAGCTTCAAGTGCTGTTGTCGGCTTGGAACGTGTAGACTTAGAGTCTGAATCTAATTTTAGAGATTACTTGAAGAGTAAATTATTCATTTATCCCTCAATATCCCTAATCTCAAATATCACTTACATATTAACCATCTACATAGCATTTAACATCTTATCCAACGTCAGTGATCCAGCATTCATAGTTTTAGTGTGGATTTTAATTGGAATATTACTTAATACTGTTTTGTGTTTGAAATTCTATTTTGATACTAGGAAGATTATGGGTGTTAGATTTCCATGGCTTAATTTTATGCGATATTTAGCTGCATCAATAGTTATGTCTATTGTACTTTGGTTTTCTGGTTTTGGTAGGATTGTGTCTCAACAGTTTCTCGAGGTATTTAAATACTCTATTCTAGGAGTGTTTTCCGGTGCTTTGATCTATGGTTTTATATTATTCTTATGGGATTCTGATTTTAAATCTCTTGTGAAGTATTCAATTTCTTGGATTAGAAATAAAACCTTTAATAGATATGGTTAGATTTATATTTTAGTTTTTAATAGTTAGGTTGTTGACTGTTTGAGGTGTATGCTTAACTTTGAATAAATATAGGCTTGCATCTATAGGTTTACGTCTAGCTATTATAGCTATTAACCTATGTATTCTTATTATGCTCTTCCTACCATTTTACACGTTTTCCACTAGTATTATGGCTTTGACGTCAAATCCGGAGGAGAATCTTAAGATGACATTTGGCTTTGACAATTCCACACGTGAATACCATTTGGACATAGATTTTTATGTTGTTAATAATGGGTTTATAGATGTTAACACTAGGTTTGATGGTTTTATATCTTTGGTTAATGGTTCCATTGTGAAATCTTCCTACACTTCCGGTGTTGTTTCTCCAAGAAACTCTTTGAAACTGCGTTTATCCTTTAGATTTACTGAATCTGAAATCTTAATGTATAATTTTAATGAGAATCCTCCATATCTAACTTTGGAATTTGGGTTTAAAGCTTTATACGATCTCATTGGATTGAAATTTCATCTTGGCAATATTAGGCTTGGTGGTGGTTTTTGATGAATAGATTTCTTAAATCTCTTATACGTGCATTGTTATCGTTTATTGTTAGAGTTGGGATACCCTTAGGATTACTTTACCTTTTACCTCTAGACTTAATATCGCTTCTTAATGGTTTTATCAATTTTAGGTCTTTCATTTATAATCTTGCATTCATTGGGATTATTGTGGCTGCATTTACATTTATTTCCACATTCTTTGGTTCCGGTTCTAAAGCTAGTTTAATTGCTTCTTTACTTGGGTCTATTGCATCATTGTACTACACTCTGAACCTAGTTACACTAGGTAATCTGCAGTCTCTTGGTCTCTTACGTATACCATTCCCGGGTTTTGAATATGATATTTGGGTTTCTATAGAGTATGGTATTGTTGTGTATATGATTTTGGCTGCAAGTTTTATTTCCATTGTGAAGTGTTTTGTTGATTGGGCTGGTTCTAGGGCTGAAAAATAATTATTACTTTCTATTATTGTTTGGTAGAACATATATTGGTCCGTATTCCGATTCGAACCATCCTATTGTTCTATTTAATCCATCTATTAAATTTATTTTTGGTTTAAACCATTCTGGTTGTGTGAAGTTTGGTGGTGAGATGGCTTCTATTGCACCATTGAATTGTATTTCGCATACTTCATATATTCCAAGCAGCTCAGTAATCCTTTTTATGAGTGTTTTTGTATTTACATTTGCACCCTTTACTGAATATATGTTTAATTCCTCCTCCCTCTCATTTGCATTTATTAATGCTCTTACAGCATCATCTATGTATGTGTAGTTTCTCCTTTCTTCAGGGTTTAGTGGTAGCTGTATGTTCATGCAATCTTCTTTAAGTATTTCCAAGATTTTGAATATTAGCCCTAAATTCATGTTTTCCCCGTATACTTCCCCAAGATACATTATTACTCCATTTCTGTTTCCATATTCCTCTAGAACTTTGCATAACTCTTTTATTACTTTCTCCATCCCCCTATTTTGTTGATATATTCCTATGGTTAACTTAATTTTCCTATTTGATGCATATTTCAATATTTTACTAACTGCTTCTAAGGTTTCATTAAATCTTCCATAATCTTCTTCCAGCGGTATTGTAAATATTATTTTTGAAGGTTTTGATATGAATTCTTCATCTCCATTTATTTCCTGTGGTTTTATTTTTGTTATTTTTGCTTCATAGTCTTCTAAGTTTGCTTTGTTCATACCATATATGTCCCAGTAATATGGTGTCAGATATCTTCTATTCATTCTCTCTATTATCTTAATTGATAATGGCTCTCCGCCAACTATTAGTGTTGGCATCACAGTATTATACACCATTATCTATTGTTACCTTTTTCATTTAATAGGTTTCTATTCATTTCTGATCTAATAATTATATGGTATTTCCATTGGAGATGTAATTGTTCATTTCAATTTTCCACTAATTTATTATATTTATAGGTTGTAAAAAAGTTTATTTTGGTATTTATTGCTTCTTTTCCTCCTCTTTCTTCTCTCCCTCTTCTAATGTTTGCATTTCCTTCTCTATTTCCTTCTCTATTTCTTCTATGGGTTTTGGTGGTGGTGTTGTTGCCAGTGTGTATCCTATCCATGCTACTATTAATCCCACAGCTGTCACAGCCACGAATAATGTTATTTGAACTATTATTGTTGGGTATATATACAATAGGTATCCATATAAGATTATTCCAATTATGCTTGCTAATAGGAGTAATACCCCTATTACTTGGTCTTTACTCATATAGTATTCATCTCTTTTACATTTTATTTGTTAATTCAATATTTAATGTTTATCGTTGCATTTTAACTTTTCTTGGGTTAATATTTATTTTTGCGAGGTTTACTCATTTATTTTAGGTGTTTATTTGAGGATTCTCGTTACTGGCGGTGCAGGGTTTATTGGTTCTCATATTGTGGGTAGACTTTTGAAGGATGGGTTTGAGGTTTCTGTTTTGGATAATTTTTGCAGTGGTCTTCTTGAGAATATTAGTTCTTATTTTGATATGGGTTTGAAACTTTTTGAGGGTGATGTATCTTCAATGAAGGTTTTTGATGAGCTTTCCAAATATAGTTTTGATGTTATCATTCATTTAGCTGCACTTATAAGTGTTGATGAGTCTTGTAAGTTTCCCCTTAAATATCATCATGTTAATGTTGATGGCACATTGAATGTGCTTGAATTTGCCAGGAGGGTTGGTGTTGATAAGTTTATTTTTGCTTCTTCAGCTGCTGTTTATGGTGATCCAACACATCTACCGATAAATGAGCTTCACCCCTTAAATCCTAGATCCATTTATGCAGCCAGTAAGGTTGAGGGGGAGTTTTTCGTTAAAGTTTATTCTAAGCTTTATGGTTTTAAGTCTACTTCATTAAGGATTTTCAATGTTTATGGTCCTAGGCAGAGGCTTAATGATTATTCTGGTGTTATTAGGATATTTTTGGATAATGCTTTTAATGGTAAGTCTCTAACCATTTATGGTGATGGAATGCAGGTTAGAGATTTCATTTATGTTGATGATGTTGTTGATGTGATTATGAAGTTTATTTATGCAGAGGATTTCGTTTTTGACGTTTATAATGTTGGTACTGGTAAGCCTACGAGGATAATTGATCTTGCTAAATTGATCATTGATTTAACTGGTTCTTCCAGTGGTATTGTTTATGCTCCAGCTAGGTCTGGGGATATTAGGTTTAGTTATGCAGATATCTCTAGGCTTAGGGATGAGTTTAATTTCAATTGTAGATTTGATTTACGTGAAGGCTTGATTAGGACAATAAATTATTTCTCAAATAATATTTGTTATGGTTGAATGCATATTTATATTATTTAACCATTTAAATTATTTTGGATTTTTATGGAGAGTATAGGTATTTTTGTTTCTGTTTATGGTGCTAGAGAAGCTTTTGAAATTCTTAAGATGTTTTCCAGCACTATATATTCACCAAGATTCTATATTGTTTCAAAACAGAATAATCCCATGGTTAGGAGGATTGTTGAACTTAGTGGTGGCGTAATGGTTGTGGATCCAAGTCTATCCATAAATTCCCATATATCAATGCTGGAGAAGTTTAAGGATGATATTGATCTGGTTGTTTGTACACATGAGAAGCCTATTATAAATGGTTTGAGGGATGAAATTGAGGATAGGAGGTTAAACTTCCATATAACATTTCCAAGATCAGCATTTGCATTAGAGAGGAGTAAGATTCTTCAAAGGAAACTTTTCCCAGAAGATTATAATCCACCTTGGAAAGCCTTCTATCCAAATAATTATTCAAATGAAGCTGAATTGTTTAGTGATGTTAAAGTTTGGGTTGAAGATCTTGGTGGAGCTGGAAAAGTTGTTTTTAAGCCTGATGCTCCAGCTGCTGGTAAGGGTGTTGCTGTTGGTGGAGAACACTTCCATACCGTGGAGGAATTATTGTTAAATTATATTTCAGGTTTTAATATGCCATTCATAATTGAGCGTAGGGAGGAGGTGGAGGA
>JAWBOZ010000010.1:0-14307 GCA_038825625.1 Methanomethylicia archaeon
ATGAAGTTGATGGAAACATATATTATAATGTAAGGAAATTCAAGAATTATGGGAAACTATCCAAAATAAATATTGATCAAATGAAGGTAATGGAAGATGCCTCTGGGAAGATAAATCCACAAGATTTTGCACTATGGAAAAGGGCTAAATCAATGGAACCTTATTGGAATGCTCCATGGGGACCTGGAAGACCTGGATGGCACATAGAATGTTCAGCCATGTCATCAAAATATCTGGGTAAACAATTCGATATACATGGTGGTGGAGAAGACTTGATATTCCCACACCATGAAAATGAAATAGCTCAAAGTGAAGCATATTTCAGTAAAGAGCCGTGGGTAAAATATTGGGTTCACGTAGGATTATTGATGATGGGTAAGGATAAAATGTCTAAGTCCATTGGAAATGTAATAACAATAGAAGAGATAACAAAGAAGTATAATCCGATGGAGGTTAGATTCTACCTCATAAGTGGGCATTATAGGAGTCAAACAATATTTCAAGAGGAGAGTTTAGAGAGTATTGGAAATACTTATAGAAGATTGGTAAATACAATATTAACATTAAGGAGCATCACAATCACTGGAAGAGGGAAATTTGGTGAGGAGGGTAGTAGAAGAATTATGGAGATAAGTAGAATTAGGAGGAGATTTATGGAGGCATTAGATGATGATCTAAACACACCGAAGGCATTAGCAGAATTACATGCACTAACAAACCTAGTGAACAATGAAGTAATACCAAATGAAGATAAATTAGCATCAACAATAGCATTAAAAACATATATGGATATGCATGAAACATTAGGTATATTTAAAGATATATTTGAAGTGGAGGAAAGAGAAGATAAAAGGGTATATGAATTAATAAATCTACTAATAACAATAAGGAATATTCATAGAAGTAGAAAGGATTGGGAAGCAGCGGATTTGATAGCTAATGAATTAAGGAGTATGGGAATAGAATTATCTGATCAAAAGGATAAAACTTTATGGCGGTTTAAATCAAAGATCTAAAGTGTCATAAACGGCTGCAAGAATTATTGGAAGTATTATTGTTGCATCGCCGTAAACTGTAACCTTTTTCGCTTCAACCTTAACTTTACCCCAACTCACAGCCTCCCTAATATGTGCACCACTCAAACTACCATCATACTCGAAGGCTGTGGTTAAATATACCGCATAATCTAATCCACCCTTAAACTGATTCCACCATATGGTGTGATGCTTTGAGATCCCACCCCCAATCATCAATGCACCAGTAACTTTACTATCAAAAACTATATCTGAAAGCTCCTTCTGATCCTTTAGTAAATCAATATTGAATTTATGTGATTGAGCATATGTGAAGAGGCTTGTACCAAATGATGAATCCACAATTCCGGGAACATATACTGGAACATTATTTAAGTGAGCTTGTTTTAGGAAGGAGTCTTCATCATTTAACTTTGCACCAATCTCATTTAAAAGCTCCCTAACACCCCAGATGGATTTATTTTTAATGAGTTCATCAAGAAGGTTCCAAGTAAACTTCTCAATAATGACACCATAAGATTCTTGTGGAATAAATATGTTTCCAAGTCTAAAAATGCCTTTATTCTTTAATACATTATCATCATATTGGAAGTCACCATGGTAATATATTCCACCCATAGATCTAGCAATATCATGGTCAATGGATCCGCCAGTGGTTATTATAACATCTATAACACCTTTACCAATAAGTTCAGAAATAACACCTCTAAGACCTGTTGCCAATAGATTTGCTGTAAAGGATAGGAAAACCTTGCAATCTTCATCACTAAACATTTCCACCAAGATTTTATATGCATCATAAATGAATTTAGATGAAAAACCACCCATTAAACCAAAATTCTCAACCAGTTTCCTTATAGTGGGGTTACCGCTAACCCTAATATCAATAACCTTATCCCTTAGGATTTTAGACAATTATTAACACCTCAATTGATAGGGAACCCTCTACAATGAACCTTGCCATGAATCCTCCTAATGAAATTCTTACAGGAGAAGCATATTAGGAATGGAGTCTCCCTATTTGTGATGGGGCATTGAACGATCTCCTTACGCATATTTGAAAGCATCTTACCACCAATGGCACCCTTAATTTCCTCTATAACCTCCTGAGGCACCCTTTGAACTTTATCCAAACGTTTAATATCCACAATAAATTTAGCTTCACTCAAATTTATCACCAAAATATATCAGTAAAACATGAATTAAACTTTATGATAAGGTTAATCAAGCTTTAATAGTAAATTTACAAAAGAATATTGAGGGTAGAGAGCATTGAGTGGGAGGATCTCACCAATAGATCTTGCATCAAAGGATTATAAAGCGGCAAAGAGATATGCAATACAAATATATTTAGAAGGTATAGATGTAGCATACAAAGTTGCGCAACAATCAAAGGAAAAGTATGGATTAAGCGATAAGGAATACCTAATAATATTTGAAAGTTTACTGGACAAAGTATTGGGACCACTAAAATATGCAATACAAGAATATGAACACTTACCAGACGATGTAAAAGCATTATTTAAAACTGAGGAGGAAAGGGATATTGAAAAGAGGATTTCAGAACTGGTTTCAAAGAGGCTCTCAAAAATAATTGAAGAAGCGGAAAAACTTGGTAAAACAAAAACAGTGAGATAGGAAATTAATATGAATAATTAAGAGTATATGAAGGGTTGAAATAAAGGATAGAAATTGGATTGTTGAAACAGCACCAATAATAATATTGATAATCATACTAATATTAAAGAAGAAGGCAAGCATAGTGGAAATAATTGATGAAGGAATAACACCAATAATAATTGTAATATGCTTAACAATAGTTTCAACAGCAATAATGCTAAATATAATTAGGTT
This sequence comes from Methanomethylicia archaeon, assembly GCA_038825625.1. Taxonomy (GTDB): domain Archaea; phylum Thermoproteota; class Methanomethylicia; order Culexarchaeales; family Culexarchaeaceae; genus JAWBOZ01. The sequence continues at coordinate 2,889 of JAWBOZ010000010.1, forward strand.
TAAAGGGAAAATACTTATTGGATTTTATGGAATAAAACCAGTATATATTGATTTATCAGGAAATAGGCATGTAATAATTTTCGGAATGACTGGAAGTGGTAAAACAGAAACAGCAAAGAAAATAATAGGGAAAACCAAGAGAAGTAAACTAATACTAGATTGGTCAGGGGAATATTCAGATTATAAATCAGTTGAACCAAGGGAGTTACAAATAGATTTAAAAAGGGATGACATAATAGACGCCATAATAAGCACATTCCAATTAACACTACCACAACAAACACTACTAATAGAAGCAAGTAAAAGGAGTGGGAAATTGAATGAGATAATAGAGGAAGTGAAGAGAATAAACTATCAAAGTGATTCAGGAAGAGAAGTTAGAGATGCATTAATAAGGAAGCTAACAATACTTGAAAAATTAAACATATTCACTGGAGAAAAGAAGTTAAAAGATGTTGAAGCAATAAACTTATCTAAAATGGCTTTCGAAGCAAAAAAGCTGGCAGTAAATATAATTTTAAAATCCTTCTACAACAACCCAGAAGAAAGAATACTTGTAATAGAAGAAGCACAAAACATAATGCCAAGAACACAAAACATAGACACAATAAACACTGCAGAACTAATCATAAATGAACTTAGAAAGCATGGCGTAAATGTTATATTAATAGCGCAAACCCCAAGTCAAATATCCACAGTATACAGAAATGCAGAATACATAATAATACATAGACTAAGACTAACATTTCATGAAGCACAAGAACTTGGATTAAAAAATGAAGAAATTGAGGAAATATCGAAATTAAATGTGGGTGAATGCATAATAATCGGTGAAGGGAAGAAGAGAAGAGTAAAGATCAACATAAAGAGTGGGAAGCCACTAAGGAATGAATACTCAAATATGGATGAAAATGATGATGAAACTAAAGGAAACTGTAAAATCTTGGAGAAGAGAATTATTGAAGAGAAAGGTGTTGAGAAAATAGGGGAAGTGGAGAGGAGAATATTATCATTAGAGCAAGAATTGAAACAATTAACAGAAAAATTCATTGAAGTTAGGAAGGTAAAGATAGCTGAAAATCCAATAGCATTGGGGGAATTCATAGATAGGGTAGAGGAAAAAATAATGAAGATATCAGCATCAATAAACATTATGAAAGACAAAATAACCTTAATAGAGAATGAGATCAACAAAAGTATTATGGAGAGACAGAGAGTGGATTCATTGATCAATAAAGTGGACAAAATAGAGAAACAAACATCAATAAATGTGAATAGGATAATTGAATTGGAGAAGAAACTGATGGATATAACAGTTAAGATGGGAAGATTTGAAGAATGGGTTAAGGAGGCATTAACAAGAATTGAAGAAGGAATATGAAAGATATTTCCCATATCAAAAATATAGGGATGGCCAACTGGATCTCATCAGAGAGATAACAACAATCATAAATAATGGTGAAAACATAATTATTAGAGCACCATCAGGATTTGGAAAAACCATAACAGTACTAACAGCCACATTACCAATATTAGAAAGAGATAAGGATAAAAGATTGATATGGCTCTGTAGAACTCATAGGGAAAATAATAGGATTATAGAGGAATTAAAGAGGATAAGTGGGATTCCAAACAACATAAATGCATTACCAATAGAAGCTAGAACAAAATTATGTATAAAACCTTTTGATCAAGAATTAAAGAGAGATCATGAAGCATTCTCAATACTATGCTCAGAAATAAGGAAACAAAATAAATGTGAATATTACAATAGAAATGGCATAGCAAAGGTGGAGATACCACAAATATGCAGCACACAAGAGCTAATTGAGATATGTAGAGAAGAAGGTATTTGTCCATATGAAGTTGCAAAAATAAACATTGAGAAATGTCGAATACTAATAGCCAACTACAACTACATAATAATGCCACAAATACTTAAAAATCTAAGAATACCATTGAAAAACTCAATACTAGTAGTGGATGAAACACATAATTTACCTGACGTAGCAATAAATCTACAAACAGAGAAAATAACCATAAGAGGACTTAAAGAAACATTAAGAGAGATGGATGAAGAAGGAATGGTCAATGAAAAGAATGTTGTGGATAAACTTATAGAATTAATAGGTGGAAGTAGAGGGGAAACAGTGATAAACAAAAATGAAATGAAGAGGAAAATTGAAGATGTTGGAACAAGTTTAGAAGAAATATCATTGAAATTGATAAGGGAAGGGAATAATAGAAGACGTAGACTCGCAAGAGGGGGGAGAAATCCAATATCACATATCCATCATTTAGGGAAATTCCTAAACCATTTTCAAAAAACTATTCTAAGGGAGGAATACTCTGTATTCACTAATAATGAGGAGTTATGGATAGAGTGCTTCGACCCCTCAGAAAGCTTAAGGAAAATATACGGTATTTTTGATGCAACAATAAGCATGTCTGGAACCATAGATGAAAAGTATGGGGAACTGATAGGATTACAAGAATACAAGTATAGAGAAGTAAGGTATATTGATAAGGGTAGAATACTCTCAATACTTGTGGAGAATGTAACAACAGATTATGAGGAAAGAAGTTTGGAAATGTATCGTAAAATAAATGAATACATCTTCACAGTGGCGGAAAACACTAAGAGCGGCGTAGGAATATTCACAGCCTCATATGAAGTGCTGGATGGATTAATAAGTGCAGGAGTAAATAATATTAGAAGACCAATATTCATAGAGAATAGAAAGGATGACTATAAGACAATGGAATGGAAAATAGAATCATATAAGAAAATGGCGAAAAACGGTGGAGCAATATATATTGGGGTATGTGGTGGAAGGGCAAGTGAAGGGGAGGACTTCCCAGGGAAAGAGATGGATATAGTATTACTGGTTGGTATACCATTCCCAGAACCATCATTAAGAGTGTACCAGAAAAACATTTACTATGAGAAAAGATTTGGAGAAAATGGAAGGTTATATGGATATGTTTTACCATCCATATGGAAAGCTTCACAAGCAGCTGGAAGAATAATGAGGGGACCAGAAGATAAAGGTGCAATAATATACTTGGATAAAAGATATAGGAGGTATATTGACCTCTTACCCAACTGGATAAGACCATCTAAAACAATTAGAGAACCAGCAGAGTTAAGGGAAGAATTAATATTCTTCTTCACACCTGAAGAAGATTAATAAACCAATATAGTTATTATTAGGTTTAGATGAAGCTTGAGTGATGAAGGATATACACTAGAAATAATTACAGCAAATCAAGAAAGATTTGAAATAAAATTAATTACAGCCATAGCACCAATGACAATATTTGAGTTAATGAAGAAGATTCCATTAAAATCAACACTAATAGTACATGGAAATAGAATACTAATACCAGTACCAATAAGTATGAGAATGGAAAAGCCATCAACAAATATATTGAAAGGAGACATAACATACTCAACCCTAAATAAATCACTAATAATCCATTTAGAGGAGGAGAAAATTAAAACCCCAGAAACAAAGATAGGTAAAATAGCAAGCTTAGAAGAATTGAGGAGGATTAAGAGTGGAACAAACATTATTATTAGGAGGAAGGATTAATTGAAGGTATATGTGGCTGGATTAAGAGATATCAGCCTAATAGACTACCCACGAAAACCATCAATAGTTATATGGTTACAGGGATGCAATTTCAAATGCCACTACTGTTACAATTATGAATTATGGAATATAAGAGAGGAGAACTGTATTGAAATTGAGAAATTAATAAATAAAATTCGTGAAAATACTAAATGGATTGAAGCATGCAAAATTACAGGTGGAGAACCAACAATACAACCAGAAGCATTAGAAGTCATTGGAGAAGAATGTAAAAGACTTAAATTAAATTTTGGAATAGACACCAATGGAACCAAACCAGAAATAGTGAGAAAGCTCATTGAAAACGAATTAATAGATCATATGGCAATAGATTTAAAAGCTCCACTAAATCCGGAAGACTACTCTAAAATTGTTGGAGTAAAATTGAATGAAAATGATGTAGAAAGAATAAAGGAAACATTAAAAACAGCTTTAGAAAGCCCAATAAGGAATGTTGAAATAAGAATACCCATAATTAGAGGATTAAATAATGATGCTGAAAAGATTCTGAAAAGGAGGAGAAACATATTAGAAGCAGGATACATGGAAAACATTCGAAAAGATATGAAGGAGGTAAGCATAGAAATATTGGAGGTTATTCATGAAGTATCAGCAGATGAAGAATTAAGGAAGAGGAGAAATCTAACCGTGAAGGAATTAGTTGAAATAGGTGAAATAATGAATCTACCAAAAACATTTGTTAGACATAGGAAATTGGGTTTAAGAGAGAGTTTAAACCAAGCTAAAAAGATTATGGAGAAAACTTAATTCTATATCTATCCATTAACTCCCTCTTCTTAGCCATATTCCATCCACTAACATCCTGATAATATCCAGTAACCCTGCTCCACCATCTAACATCAGTGGAGCCACAATTTGGACATTTCTCATTAATTAAAGGTGAAACAGTGCCGCAACTACTACATATAGTTAGATCCTTAGTATAACTGAAGTATCCTATTTGGGTATTTAATGCTATTTTCCTTGTTAATTTAAATAGTGCTTCGGGATCCGGATAAGCTTCACCCAGCCAAACATGGAAGATATTTCCACCAGAGAGTAGTGGGAAGAATTTATGTTCAATATCAATCTTCCTATCTAGAGAGATGTTTGCACCCACATATACATGTGTGCCATTACTATAATAGACTGGAACATCCCTTTCATCCATAGAGAGAAGTTTTTCAGAAGTATCCAAATCACCCTTAACAATACGCTTAGCCATATCCCTAAACTCATTTGACAGTAAATCTGCAACTGCAAGTCTCTGAGCACAACTCTCAGCAGGAGTTCTAGCTAAAGCAATCTTATAATTAAGCTTAGATTCCAATTCATCCCTATATTTACGCATAGCCAAAATCACTTTAACAAGCAGTTTGACGGCTTCATCAGACTCATGTAACTGATAACCTGTATGCCATTGAACCATCTCATTACCCCCAACCAAACCAATAACAAATACAAGGTTTCTGAAATCCACCGCTGGAGGCCCCCTCCTACCAGTTCTAGGATCCAAAGGTTGCTGTGTAGCAAAGGGTAAACGTCCATTCTTGATCATTAGATCCATCCACTTTAACTTAGCCTTAAAAACATCTAGAGCCAAATCCATTAATCTATAAACCTCTTCAAACAATTTATCATCATTACCCCTAGCTCTATATGCAGCCCTTGGAAGATTTAAACTAACCACCTGCCAAGCACCCATACTGAAATGTTTACCATCAATAAAGAACATTTTATCATGAAATGACAAATCACTATCAGGAGTTTCCGTAAAAGAATATGCACAACATTGATAACAAGACACCCCCTTACCATAACCCCTATATTGTGGTATAGCATTATCAAAGTATGGCGAACCAAATTTTGAAGCAACTTTATGGATTAGGAGCCATTCATCGTAATATTCATTTTTAAAGGCTTCCGGAGTTATATAGGTTTCAAGTTTTGGAAAGTTAAATGGTTTACCCCAATAATCACCTTTAACAGCCACATCATATATGGCGTTAAAGAATAGTCTAGCCTCATCCTCAAAGCTACCGTAAGTATCTTCACTAACCATACCTCTATAAACCACAGGTTTATCACGCCAAATTTCAGGGATTGTTGGAGAGAGTTGAATATTTGAGAAAACTAATTGTCCACCCCTAGCAACATAACATTGTGTTAATTCATAGAACATCATTTGAGCCAACTGTTTCACTTTATCATATGATAATCCCTCAAAGAAGGGTGCTAGAAAGACATTATAATTATAGAAGCCTTGACCTCCAGAGAAATTTGTTTGAGCAGCAGCAAGAATCTTAACTGAATGTAAAATAGCTACCTCAGGATGTTTAGCTGGACCAGCAACACTAGTTTTAAATCCGGTTCCATCAGGCATTAATCCATAGTAGAAGTAGTATCGTAAGTCATGATCTTGGCAGAAGGGTCTGGTTCCAAAATACTCTAGATCATGAATATGTATATCACCCTTTAAATGGGCATCAGCAATATGTAATGGTAGTAGTAGTAGATATTGTTCTTTAGATAATTTATCAGCCTTCTTCTTATGTGAAGTTTCAGGGTTGGGTTGTAAATTAGCGTTTTCCTTAGATTCAAATCCAAGACCAATATCGATTAGATACGAATCATAAATTGGAGCACCAACCCTAGTTAACACATTTCTATAAATCACATATACTGGCTTGTTATTCGACCATTCCAATAAAATGTTATTAACAATCTCACGTATTAGTGGAGCACTAACAAAGAATGCATTCATACGTTTAATTCTACGTTCCGCTTCCAATGCGATGGCTTCAGCCTCCTCCCTACTTATGGGTGGAATCTTGAAAAATTCCTCAGCCAATTGAGTTTCCTTCAATAATTGTTTAACAATTTTAGATCTATCCCAAGGTTCAAAGTATCCAGTGCTGGTTCTGACAAATATAGTATCCTCTGAGGATTTTGGTTTAAAATTTCCAATGGATCTATCTATCCAACCATTATATTGATCAAGCCATCCAACCAAAAGATTCACCCCCTAAAAATTTTCATGATATAATCCTCCCTAAGTTTAGAAGACTCAAATAATTCGCTGACAAAATAATATTTACCATTAACCTCAAGTATTGGAGTAGATGTTGCAAAGATGTTATTCATTATTAATTCCGCCATAACATTAATGTCCGAAATATCCTTCTCCACATATTTAATGCCAATACCATTTAGGAAATTCTTCAAAACTAAGCATAAGGGACAATTTGGACTAGTATAAACCTTTACTGTAGACACAACTAAACTATATATGAGACTATTAAATAAAATTAACCACATTATAATGTATAAAGAAAATCAACCAATAATGAGAATTTAAAGTTGCAATATACTTTTAAATAATCTGAGAAAAATGATTAGGAATATCCTAATAAAATATGAAGCTTAAATTCACTGGAAGCTTAATTTATTGTGAAATGAAATTATATGAAATAGAAATAAAAATTTAAACTTTCTAATCAAGTTTTAGGAAAACTGGCTTATTCTTCAATTTAATTATTGGTATGGCTATCCATCCATGTTGAATACCGTTTGAGATCTTAACATACTCACCAGACTCCTCACTCTTCACAAGAAAGTATTTACCATCTATAGGTGATGAACTCCCATAATAATAGAATACTGGAAGACCATACAATTTATAGTAATCTCTATATATGGCTATGAAACCAATATAATTGACACCATTATACTCGAAACTTAAAGCGTAGGCAGGCTGACCTAAACTTGCCATGGAAGCCACAAATCTAGCTAGATCTTCTAAGCCAGAAACTTGCATCAGTATAGGTGACAAAATCTCTTCAGAACTCATAAATTCACACCAGATATCTAAGATAAAAATAAAGATGTGGGATATTAATGTTTCTAATGGATGGACATTACAAAGCTTCTAATCAATTCCACACCAAGCTTTATTTCATCCATTGAAGTAGCATATGAAATTCTAAGATGCCCTTCGCCACCAGGGCCAAAAGCATCACCAGGAATTGTAACCACACCATAATCAAGAAGTTTAGATGATAAATCCATTGAATTTAAACCAAGTTTAGACATGTCTGGAAATACGTAAAATGCACCTTTTGGATTTGGACATTTAACCCCAGGAATGGAATTCAATGCTTCAACAAGAAATCTCCTCCTAATATCATATTGTCCAACCATAAAATCAATACAACTCTGATCACCCATCAAAGCTGAAATAGCAGCATACTGAATAAATGAAGATGGACATGTGGTGGTATTCTGCTGTATAATGTCCATAGCATTAATAACATCCTTCGATGCAATAGCAAACCCAAGCCTCCAACCAGTCATAGCATAAGCCTTTGAAAAACCGTCAACAACTATTAAGCGATCCCTTAAACCATCAAAGCTAAGCATAGTGTATGGTTTCAAACCATCATAAACTATCATTCGATAAATCTCATCTGAGACAACATATAAATCATGATCACATGCCATATCAGAAATAAACTTCAATTCATCAATAGATAATACGCCACCAGTGGGATTACTTGGAGAACAAAATACTATAGCCTTACATCTACTGGTTATCGCATTTTTAAAATCTTCCTCATTCAATTTAAATGAATCACCACAATTAATTTCAACAACTCTACCCTCAGCAGATTCAATACACTGCCAATATGTAGGCCAAGCTGGGGTGAGTAGTAAAACCTCATCACCCTTATCCACAACACTTTGAATAGCAGCATATAATGCAAATTTGGATCCAGGGGTCACTATAACCTCATTGGATGGATCCACATCAACATTAAAGTATCTGCTATAATAGGTTGAAATGGAATTTCTTAATTCCAATATCCCCTTAGAGGAAGTGTAGTGTGTAAATCCCCTTTTCAAAGCTTCCATGCAAGCATCCTTAATATGGTTTGGTGTATCAAAATCCGGCTCACCAATACTTAAATCCACAAGCCTTTTCCCTTGAGCCTTAAGTTTTCTAGCTTTTTCACTAACACTTATTGTTGGAGATGGCTTTATGGATGAAACCCTAAGCGACAACCCCTTCAAGAAAACCACTAAAAGACAATATGCATTAGAGTTTTAAAATCTTTTCAAATAAAGGTTTAATAAAGATTTGTGAGGATTTATTTCTTCAGTAATGTTATGTCTATGGTTGAAACATTCCTTGCTTGATCCCCTTGACCCACAGTTTCAGATCCTATGGAAACATTTTTAACTTCAACTTGTCCCTGTAGAAATCTGGTTTTAATGATTTCTACAACATCCACAGCTTTGCTTATTGCTCTGCCACGAGCTTTAATAACAACTTCGTTAGCCCCTTGATTGAATTGCACTATGGTTGCCAATACATAGTTCATTACACTCTTCTTACCCACCAAAATTACGTTGGTTTGCTGGCTTGCCACAATAACACCCCCAAACAATGCTACAAACCTTTTTAAATAGATTTTGAAGTATATTATTTAAATCTTACTCAAAAACACCCTTCTCCAAAGACCTTATAAAATCTCTAGCCCTTTCAAAAAGTGTAAGACCTTTCCCAGTAAGCCTATAATATGTTGTTCCACCATCAATAAATTTTTCAATTAAACCCTCCATAACCATCTTATATATAACAGCATAAACTGTTATTGTAGGAGGTTTGAAACCGAATTTTTCCACAATAGCCTTTTTTATAGCATAACCATACATAGGTCCTCCACGTAAAACACTAATAACATAAAGCCAAAGATTCTCCTTAGTCAATTTTCTAACAAGCCTCTCATATGCCAAGAGAACACCATTAAAATAATTATCATTTATATCTAAAAATATTATGCAAAACATTTTTAGAATAGAAATCACAAATATGAAGGTGAAGGTGAGGAATTGAGCTCTGAAGATAAAGAATGGTTGAAGAATAAGTTGAGGGAGAAAATAGAGAAACTGAGTAAAGAGATTGATGTACTTAAAATGTGCCTTGAAATATTAGGTGAAAAAACAGAGGCACCACCACAAAAGGTAGAAACCATAACAAAAAGGGTTGAAGGAAGAAGACTTTTAACAACCATAAGTGAAGGTGATAAAAATCTTGCAAACATTTATGCTGAAGAAAATAAAGTGATAATAGTTCCGAATAAAAATATTAGGATAGATACAAATTCAAGGGAATTCAAAGAATTCTTCATAAAGAAGGTTTTACTGGGGTTAAAAAGGGAGAAACCTGCAATAACATATGAAATAAAGGATGAGAAGGGAGCGTTGAATGAGATTGTAATTAAAAATATTATGGAGGAAAAGGATATTAAAAGGATTGAAGGAGCTGTGAAATGGACTTTCAGCAGATTCATAAAAGGTTAAGCTTTAAACCAATTGAAAGCAATATAAGTAATCTCATTTGTATTCGAATTGGTAATTGCCAATACAAATCTCTTCTTAACACTATGGGAAAGTCTACCGGCACGAACAATATGTATTGGATCTAAATATTCGTTAATAGGCAAAACCTCAACCAAAAATGGTGCATGATCAATACCAGGCCCATGCTTATAAACAGCGAAATCAGCACCAAACTTCATTCCAGGACGAACAACATATCCCCTAGACCTCAAATCACAATAAACCCTATATAACTCATCAAATGACCTAAATCTACTATTAACAATGGATAAGATTTCATCTCTAGATAAATTTTTACCATCACCACCAACAATAACTATGTCACCTTTATCCAATAGATATAAAGTCTCTATGGGAGATAGAATTAGTGGAGATTCAAAATTAAAATCTCTAGGCTTCCTAACCTTTAATGGTCTACCATAAAATCCATTTGAATAAAGCCATCTACTAGCTTCAAAATCCCAAACAACAAAATTTCCACCAATCCACACAACCCTTATAGGCTTAATCATAAAGACCACAATCCATATTAACCCTCAAACACAATCTACATTATCAAGAGAATAAATGTAGTGGGGCCCAATAAATGCTTCGCTCATTAAAGCTTAACAAGAATCTTGTGATCATAGCAGCATCATATGCCATAGGATTAACAATAATACTTGCATTAATAGGATATGCTGGAGTCAGCAATGTAATAGAGAACATAATGAGGAAAATGACATATCAATTGTTTGCAATAACATTTATACTAGATATAACGGGTCTAATATTCTATGCATTAATATGGCATATACTATTACTTGGAACAGGATCAAAGGTGAAATTTAAAGTTTCATTATCATCAACATGGGCAAGCATATTCATAATGTATTTAAGCCCCACTGGAATAATAGTGGAACTATTAAAAATAATATTAACCAACAAAGAGGGGAAGGTAAATATTGGAAAGGGTATGGCTGCATTCATGATGCAGAGAATAATATATTCTATAAGCTTTATAACAATAGCCATAGTAAGTTATCTCATAGCTCAATACAGGTATGTGATAATTGGAGAAATGATTGGCAGAATTATTTCAGCACTAATAATGATAGCAATTGCAACAATAATAACACTAATAATAATAGGTATTAAAGCTGAAAAGATAGAGGAAATAATACTAAGGATATATGAAAAATATCAAGACAATATAAACAAGATACTGTCAAAATATGATTCAATGGAAATAGTTAACTCCATATCATCCACAATAAATGAATTTAAAAACTCCTTCCAAGAACTTAAAAACAATAAAACACATTTAATAACAGTTTTCATATTAACAACAGCAAACTGGGTTTTAAATGTAACAATACTATATGTAGTACTCTTATCCCTAG
>JAWBOZ010000011.1:0-13110 GCA_038825625.1 Methanomethylicia archaeon
AAGGTATCCGTTGAAAAGAAGGCCAAGTGGAGCATATCAGATTCAGCCATAATAAAAATTTTAACACCCACAATCACTGGATTATCAATGTGGGTGCTGAGCGGTATACCAATGATAGTAATGATATTATCTATTATAAATGGAATAATATTTGGATTGATGAAACTAGGATTTAAAGAAGTGGTTGAAGGGGGAGTAATATTTTCATGTATAATAACAATAATTATAGCAACACGACTAGGAATAATGTCTATAATTCCAGCAATCATAATAACAATAATCATATATATTAGTTTAAGTGGATTAACATGGATAATCACAAGATTACTGGTCAAATGGAGGGAGGGGTAGATGGTTAAAGTATGCCCGGAATGTGGTGGCGAAATGATATATGACAAAAAGGGATTCTTCGTATGTTTAAGGTGTGGCTTAACATTTTCAAAGTTTGATTCAGAAGACAAAGTAAAAGAGAAGGAGAAATTCAAGGAAGAAGATAGAAGACGAGAATATCTGAAGTGGTGGCTTAGTTCAAAGAAGTAAACGACTCAAGAGGAGGTAGATATGGAAGGGGAAAAAGTAGTGGAAATAATAAGTATAGGAGAGGAATTATTGATAGGTAAAGTTGTGAATACTAATGCATCTTGGATTGCTAGGAGAATAGCGGAGTTAGGTGGGAAGGTTAGGAGAATAATAACTGTGGGGGATAATACAGAGGAAATAATCTCAGCAATTAGAGATTCTGTAAGTAGGGGAACAAATATTATAATAACTACTGGCGGGCTAGGACCTACATTTGATGATAAAACTATGGAGGCAATATCAAAATTGACGGAAAAACCACTAAAACTCGACATGGAAGTATTAAAGGGGATTGAAGAGAAGGTTAGGAAGAGGGGGAGGAAAATTAGTGATTCCGCTAGGAAAATGGCATATGTACCTGAAGGGAGTAAAATATTACATAACAGTATTGGAACAGCTCCGGGGATAATGATTGAATATGAAAATGCAATTATAATAGCATTACCAGGAGTACCAAGTGAAATGGAAGCCATGTTTAATGATCAAGTGATCAAGATCGTGAAAACAGAACATAAATTGCTTGAAAGAGAGTTTATAATTTATGGAGTACCGGAAGCAGTTTTAGCACCTACAGTGATTGAGATTATGAAGGAAATACCAAACATATACATAAAAACCCATCCAAAAATGGAATTAGGGGAAAGACCAGTGTTAAGATTACATATGTATAGCAGGGAATATGAATGGGAAGCTTGGGAGGAAATTGTTGAGAGAGTAAAGGGGAAGATTATGGAGATACATAAATGTGAAGTGCAGGAGGCATAATTTAGGATGAATACAATAATGATTATTGGAACCGCTGGTTCAGGGAAAAGCACACTTACATATACATTATCTCAATGGTTTGAGGATAATGGTAAATATGTGGGGACATTAAATCTAGATCCAGGAGTAAGATGGTTACCATACAACCCAGACATAGATATAAGGGATTACATAGACTTTGAAAAGATAATGGTACAGTATGAGTTAGGACCAAATGGAGCATTAATAGCAGCAGTAGATATGATGATAAATTATTTGAAAAACATAAGGAGTGAAATAAAGAGTCTTGATTGCGAATATTTAATAATAGATACCCCAGGGCAAATGGAATTATTTGCATTTAGAACCGTAGGCCCAAATATAATCTCAAAGATATCGGAGGAAAATATTGTTATATTATTCTTAATAGACGCACTATTTACAAACAAAGCAAGCGATTTCGCTTCAGCCCTTTTATTGGCAACATCAATACAATATAGATTTATAAAACCACAGATCAACGTAATATCAAAATCTGATTTAATAAGCCCACAAAGGAGGAGCAAAATAGAGGAATGGATTGAGGATCTGGAAAACCTTAGAATGGACATAATGATGGAGGAGGAGATTATTAGAAGTGAAATTGGTAAAAAACTGGTTGATACAATAAAGGAGGAAATGTTGACAGACACCATATTCCTATCATCCTTAACAAATGAGGGAGGAGACGCACTTTTAGGTTTAATAGAGAGGATTCTTGGAACAACAATAATAGAATAAAGCTTTTTAAATATGGTGTGTGCATTGAGATAAAGAAGAGTGTATGATTATGAGTTGCGCCGAAGAAATAATTAGAACTGCACAAAAGGAGGGTAGAAAATACTTAATGGAACATGAAGCAAAAGCTATATGCGCACAATATGGTATAAATGTAACAAAGATTAAAGTTGCAGAAAACCTTGAACAAACCTTAAAATATTCTAAAGATATAGGATACCCGGTAGTCCTCAAAATAGTTTCACCAGACATAATCCATAAAAGTGATGTGGGAGGAGTTATAGTAAACATAAAAAATGAGAAGGAAGCTGAGATAGCATACCATAAAATACTGGAAAATGTTAGGAAGCATAATCCTAATGCAAAGATAGTTGGAATACTTGTACAAGAGATGGCTCCACCAGGGTTAGAGGTAATTGTTGGAGCAGTAAAAGACCCACAATTTGGACATACAATAATGTTTGGATTGGGAGGAATATTTGTTGAAATATTGAAGGATGTAACATTTAGAATAATACCAATAACCATAGAGGATTCAAAGGAGATGATTAGAGAGATAAAGGGATACCCACTACTTAAAGGTTATAGGGGACAGCCACCAGTAGATGAACAAGCAATCATAGATACTATAATGAAAACATCAAAACTATTAACAGAACTACCACAAATAAGCCAACTGGATCTAAATCCAATCTTCGCATATGAAAAGGGAGTAAAAGTAGTTGATGCGAGGATAATACTAGAATGAGTGAAAAGGAAGTTATATTGGAATTATGGAAGACAAGGGAAAGATATAAAGAGCTTGAAGAAGAGAAGATATCATTAAATCAGAATAAGATGGAAATATTAGAGAAAATAAGAGATATAAAGGGGAGACTTAAAGAAGAATTTTTGGAAGAAAGAGAAACTAGAGAGAAAATAATGGAGAAAATAAGTATAAAGAGGGGATTGATCTCAGAAGTGAAAATGAAGAGTGAAGAAGCTGAGAAAATGATTATGGAAGTAAAAGAGCTACAAAGGGAAATCTCAAAAATGAGATTTGAAAGTGCGGGTAATATTGATGAAGCTAAGAGAGAAATAGAGGAGTTAGAATGGTACCAACAAACAAATGTATTAACAAGAGAGGAGGAAAAAAGAGTTATAGAAAGAATCGCAAAATTAAGCAAGAAAGTAAAGCTAATGGAGAAGATATATAAGTTGAGGAATAGATATAGTGAATTGAAAAAGCATAGAAGTCAAATATTAATGGAGAAAGAGAGAAAAAAGGGAAAAATAGAAGAAATAAACAAAGAAATAGAATATTTAAATAAAAAATTAAGTGAAGTAAGGGAAAACATAAAAATTTTGAAGAAAGAAAGGAACGATGCATCTGAAAAGATAAATAAAATAAATGAAAGATTGAAAAAAATATTTGAAGAACAAAATGAATTGAAAAATAAGATGTTGAACCTCCAAATAGAGGTTAATGCAATAAAATTAATGGAGAAGAAGGAGGAGGAAAAGAGGATACTAAGCATAATAGCAAAAAGAGCCCGTGAAAAGCTTGAAAAAGGTGAAAGATTAAGTTTTGAAGAATTTAAAGCATTAATTGAAATTGAAGGATACAATTATTTATAAAGTGCAGTAACTATATCTTTTTGGTAAGCTTAAATGAAGCCTACCTCCACAGATAAAGTATTAGTAATATGCGTGGATAGAGACAATGATGTAGGTAAAGTAACAGGTTTTGAAACACCAATAATAGGTAGAGATAGAAATCTTGAAGCAGCAACAAAATTTGCAATAAGATCACCAGAAGATTCAGATGTAAATGCACTTTTCGCTGCAGTGGGGGTATATGATGAACTTAGAATGAGTGGAATAAATTGTGAAATAGCAACAATTTCAGGAGGGGAGGAGGGAGGATTAAGCTCAGATATAAAGGTAAAGGAGGAGTTGAGTAAGGTTCTAGAGAAATATCAAGCTACAGAAGCGATATTTGTAAGTGATGGAGCGTCAGACGAACTGATAATACCAATAATACAATCAAGATTACCAATATTATCAATCAGAAGAGTAATAATACAGCAAGAGAGAGGTGTTGAAGAAACATATATATTGATTTCAAGATATTTAAGGAAGATAATTGAAGAATCACAGTACGCAAGACTATTCTTAGGAATCCCAGGAATAATATTCCTATTATTGGCAGTACTATACATATCAGGATATGCACAATACACTGGAATTGGAGCATTAATGGTTGTGGGAATAGCCTTTATAATTAGGGGTTTTTCAATAGACACACTTATAATGAATTGGGTAAAATCTTCGCCAATAATATTTTTCTCAAGTTTAATGGGTTTCATAACAATACTCATCTCCATATATATGGGTGTGGGCAAAGTGACTTCACAAATATCATTAGATCCGAATATTGCAGGTAATCTCATATTATTGTCAGGCATATTCCTATATGGAATCATGGATATCATGCTTATAGGTGTAGGAATATTCATAGTTGGAAGATTAATAGATAAAATATTGAGAAGAAGCGAAAAAATTTGGCACAATATTGTAGGTATAGTTTTCATAATATTTATAAGACCATTGATCATGGAGACAAGCCAAATGCTAATAAAACAGGAATATTCCATCTATAATATTTTAACTCCATTAATATTGCTTACAGCAATAACATTGATTTTAACAATGTTTTTCACATTATTTGAAGAATTCAACAAGAGGAGGAAGAATAAATGAAGGGGAATTTAAGAATAGGAATAATTGGAGGTTCAGGAATGGAAAAAGCCATAGAGGGAGAGAAATATATTATTGAAACACCATATGGAGATGTTTTCACAAAAATCGGGTTTATTTCAAATGAGAAAGTAATATTTATACCGCGACATGGAGAAAAACATGAAAAACCACCACATAAAGTGAATTATAGAGGAAATATTTGGGCTTTAAAGAGTATGGGGGTTGAAAGAATCATAGCAACAAACGCTGTTGGTGGGATAAGGGATGGATTAAAACCGGGCGACCTGCTATTACCACATGATTTTATAGACTTCACAAAAAGTAGGTTCACAACATTCTATGATGATGAAACAATACATATAGATATGAGTAAACCATACTGCCAAGAACTTAGAGAAATAATATTTGAAAAGGGTAAAAGTAAACAAATAAAGATATGGAAGGATGGTGTTTATGCATGTATGGAGGGACCTAGATTTGAAACACCATCAGAAATAAGAATGTTGAGAATTCTTGGTGCAGATGTTGTGGGCATGACCGGCATTCCAGAAGTTAATTTGGCTAGAGAAATGAAAATGTGTTACGCCACCATATGTATAATAACTAATTATGCCGCTGGAATGCAGGAAAGGATATCACATGAAGAAGTGAATGAAATTATGAAAAATAGGATTAAAATTATTATGGAGATAATTAATGAAGTTATCCCGGAAATACCTTTAAAAAGGGAGAGGTGTGATTGTGAGAAGTAGGATTATATGAGGATTCTATCTAGAGTGTTAAGTATTTCGCAACCTTCACTACGTACTACAGCCATATCCTCAATTCTAACACCATAAAGACCTCTAATATATATCCCAGGTTCAATGGTAACAACATTTCCCTCCAGCAATGGGGAGACATTTCTCGAATTTAATCCAGGCTCCTCATGAACTGCTAAACCTACACCATGCCCCAAACTATGTGTGAAATATTTACCATAACCATATCCTTCAATAATTTTCCTAGCAGCTGCATCCACATCAGATCCAGAAACCCCCTTAGATAATCTTTCTACAGCAGCATCCATAGCTTCTACAATACAATTAAAAGCTTTTTTAACAGTATTATCAGATACTCCTCCAACCACCATTGTTCTGGTTATATCGGAGCAGTAGCCACCATATTTTGCACCAACATCAATAACCACCAGTTCACCATTTTTAATAGTCTTATTTGTTGTAGAACCATGAGGATAAGCTGAACGAAAACCAGATGCCACAATACTTTCAAATGCATATCTTTCAGCACCAGCTTTCCTCATAGCATACTCAATTTCTCCAGCCAATTGAATTTCACTAATACCTTCATGAACATTATCCATAACAGACTTTATGCCATATTCAGCTATTCTCAAAGCTTTCTTAATTAGTTCAAGTTCTTCTTCATCTTTAACAGATCTGAAGTGCGGGATGCACTGTGAAAAATCAATTAAATCTGAAACATTTAACTTCTTTAATAAAGAAGAATATAATTCAATGGTTAAATTTTGTCGTTCAGCAGCAATGTTGCTTACTCTTTTAAGCTCCATTAACTCTGAACATATTAATTCATATAAATTCATGCTAGTTTTCATGGAAACAATTTTACCAATCTTAAAAGTTTCATCAGCTTCATCGAATTCCAATTCTGGAACTATTAGAATAGGATCTTCATCCAATGATAGTATTAAGATTCTACCCCTAGGAAAACCTGTCAAATAATATATGTTTAAAGAATTAAAAACTATGGCAGCATCAATGTTCTTATCAGCCATATAAGTTTTAACATTACTTATACGCTTTTTGAGATGCTGGATGGAAAACAAATTAAAACACCTTAGATACTAAAATACTTAATGAATTTAAATACTTACTTACCAGCATATTTCCTAAAACTAGGAAGTAAAAGGGATGACTCTAATCAAGTTTAATTAAAAATCCTAAGTTAATATTAAAACATAATACTTAAAAGTATGAGAAGAAAATTACCATCATAGCTTACACTGAGGTGAATATGTTGAGTTACTATCAAGGCAACGATTTAAAGAAGCCATCCGGAGGGAAGAAGAGACCGTATAGAGAGAAGAGAGCTTATGAGATGGGTAGACCACCTACACAAACCATGATTGGTGAGGAAAGAGTAGAGAGTATAAGAGTGCGCGGCGGCAATTTCAAATTAAGATTAAAGAGAGCTCTATATGCAAATGTAACTAATAAAGAGGAGGGAAAAACTGTTAAGGTAAAAATATTAAGAGTAGAGAAAAATCCAGCAAATCCAGATTATTCTAGAAGAGGCATTATAACAAAAGGCGCAATAATAGAGACAGAGATAGGAAAAGCATTAGTTACATCAAGACCGGGACAGCATGGAATAGTAAATGCTATACTGATTAAGAAGAGTTGAAAATATTATGGAGAAAAAAAGGATGATGGTAATATGGCCTTCATATTTAGATGCAACATTAACAAGAAGAATGGGTAGAAGGATCCCGAAGGAAATAGCCGTACCAAATCCAAGAATAGAGGAAGTTGAGAGAGCATTAAAAGAATTAAATATAAAATATGTTTTAGAAAATGAAAAATCATATCCTAGGACATGGTTTAAAGATAAGGGTAGAATTCTAGTTGAAAAGAGATGGGGGAAAAACAAGATCATAAGGGAAATAGCATTGATAATAAACAGAAATAGAAAAGTAAAGATGGAAGAGGAAAAAAGGAAAAGGGGAGTTAAAAGATAAAATTATATATTAGTAAAAAAGACTTTTACTAAGAAACACATTAAACTTATAAGTTTATTTTCCATTAAAAGTTATGCTATTGGAGATGGTCCTTTGAGGCATAAGGGAATAATGATGCGGAAAGTAGGTAAAAAATTGATGCTAGCAAGAACGGACAAAGCCCCTGAAACGGATTCAAAGGTGTATGATTCAAAGGGAAAAATTGTTGGAGAAGTTTATGAAGTGTTTGGACCCGTAAATAAACCCTATGTATTGATTAAGATAAATGAAAATACAGATCTTAATCAAGTAAAAAAGAGTACTATATATTTTCAGAGGTAAAGGAGGATAAAAATGGGTGAAGAGGAGAAAATAATTAAAGCATGCCCGGAATGTGGAAGCACAAATATAGTTATAGATTCACAAAGAGCAGAAATAACATGCTTAAACTGTGGGTTAGTTATAAGTGATAGAATCACTGATCCAGGACCCGAGTGGAGAGCATTCAACCCTGAACAAAAGGAGAAGAGAACAAGAGTCGGTGCACCAATGACCTTGACAATACATGACAAAGGATTATCAACAATAATTGATTGGAAGGATAAAGATAGTTACGGTAAAGATTTAAACCCAAAGAAGAGAGCTCAAATATATAGACTTAGGAAGTGGCAAAGAAGAGTTAGAATATCGGATGCCACCGAGAGAAATTTAGCTTTTGCTCTTCAGGAGATAGAGAGAATATCATCACAAATTGGATTACCGAAGAGTGTTCATGAGGAAGCGGCATTAATATATAGAAAGGCTGTGGAGGGAAAACTTGTTAGGGGTAGATCTATAGAAAGTATGGCTGCTGCAGCCATATATGCTGCATGTAGGAGGTATAATATTCCAAGAACATTGGATGAAATAACAAAAGTTTCAAGGGTGGGGAAAAAGGATATAGGTAGAAGTTATAGGTTTATGGCTAAGGAATTGATAAAGAAGATAAACCCAACAAATCCTGTGGAGTATATACCGAGATTAGTGTCTCAACTAGGTTTATTTGGGGAAACACAAACGAAGGCAAAAATTATTGTGGACGCGGCCAAAATGAGTGGGTTAACTTCTGGAAGAGGACCTATAGGGGTGGCAGCTGCAGCAATATATGTGGCAAGCGTAATACTGGATGAAAAAAGAACGCAGAGAGAAATAGCCATGGCAGCAGGAGTAACTGAAGTCACCATTAGAAATAGGTATAAGGAATTAACTGAAAAAATAGTGATAGATATACCTATATAAATATTTAAGTTTATTAAATTTGTTAAAAATATTCATTATCTTTATGGAAAATTGCCTACTGAATATTTATTTATGTAATCTCAAAATATTTATCTAATTATAAAATTAAAATTGTAGTGAAAATATTTCTAGAGGAGTAATGATGCCTAAGATTGTAAGACTTAGCGAGATGGAGAAGAAGGCTGTAGATATTATAGGAAGAGCTGGGAATAACGGAATTTTGCAGAGTGAACTTTGGAAAATACTTGGAACAGATAGTAGAGAAGGTTCAAGAATAGCTATTAGATTGGAGAAAAAGGGTATTATAACGAGAGAACCAATAGTACATGATGGAAAACACACCTATAGTTTGAAAATAATAAAGCGGGAACCTAAGAAAATATTGATATCAAGTATAAAGGGGATCCCATGCTTTACATGCCCAATGCTAATGAAGTGTGGACCTGGAAGTGAAAGTACACCTATTAATTGCCAAAAACTATATGAATGGATTATTAATCAAGTAAACGTTATGGAGGAAACATGAGGAAAAGGGTGAAGGATTATTATTATAAAAGGGCTAAATTTGAAGGTTATAGGTCTAGAGCAGCTTATAAACTAAAACAAATGAATCAAAAATTCAATATATTGAATAAAGGAGATATAGTTGTAGACTTAGGAGCTGCACCTGGAGGATGGATACAAGTTTCAAGAGAGATTGTAGGTGAAAAAGGCTTCATAATTGGAGTTGACATAAACCCTATAAGAAGTTTTCCATGGGAAAACATTAAAATAATACAAGCAGATATAACAAGCCCAGAAACTATAGGGAAAATAAGAGATTTACTGCCCAATGGAAAAGCTAATGTAGTTCTTTCTGATGCAGCCCCAAAAATATCTGGAGCATGGGATATTGATCAAGCTAATCAAATATTCATAGCAGAAAATGTTTTAAAAATAGCTATTGAAGTATTGGATTATAATGGGATATGTGTAATAAAGGCTTTCCAAGGAAACTTGTTTAGAGATTTCATTGAGAAAGTAAAGAAACATTTTGAGAAAGTTCGAATATTTAAACCACAAGCTTCAAGGAAGAGTAGTGCAGAAGTTTACATCATTGCGAGAGGGAGGATTTCACAACATCAAAAATAATATTGGTGGGGGCATTTGTACGAACACCTTTAGGGTGAAAATGCGTTCTAGAAGCAAAGAACCCCATGGATTTTAACTCATCAATAACTGCTGTAACATTTGGAGAAGAAGATTTCAACTTCTTTGAAAATTCATCTAAAACATAAAATGTTGGCGGGCCATTAGATTCCTCCTGTATAAGCTTAAGGAAAATATCTAATAAATGAAAGTTTATGTAAACCATATTTGATACAGTAAATCTCAATTTATTTATGAAGTCAGGGTCAAAAAGGCTGCCCACCCAAAGAGGACCTGAAAAATCTAATGTGGAACCACAATTTGGACATTTATCTGGAAATGATGGAACCAATCCCCTAAAAACCTCTCTATATAGACAATTCTTACAAAAAGCTATATAACCTAAACTCTCCATAGCTTCATTCGCTTTATCTTTATCATAAATAAACTGTAGGAAGAATCTAATATAGTGCATCCTTGAATAACATAATAATGGTTTAAAGGAAAAGTTGTATATGGTGGAGTTTCTAATTAAAAATCCCAATAATATTCTAATGGAAATTTCATGAGAAAAAGTTGTGGAAATAGGTAAAGCCCCATATCTTCTCCAACATGTATATGGATATTTACCAAACAATGCAGGTATATCCGTTGCGGTAATACACATCAACCCATTATTTCTCAACGAATTCAAAGCTGGCTGAAAATACTTGGCTGGAGAACCAAAGGGGTCTATATCAATTACATGAAAACGACTATTAAAATTGGAGTTCATTAAAAACATTAATCTAGCATCTAAACAAGAAACTGTTGCCGATATTTTGAATGAGTTTAAATTCAAATTCTTATGAATAACCTCCACAGCTAATGGATTCCAATCATTAAACCATACACTATCAATACCATCAACTTCTAAACCATACCTTAAACCACGAACACCAGTACCTGAAAGGGAGTCGCAAACCCTTAAATCTTCACCTATAAGATCCCTAAAATTCTTTAAAACCAAAATAGATAAATCTCTATCAAAAATCATACGTGAATTATAGAATACAGGTGCACGTGAAGGCTCCTTAGACCCCCCATAAATGCTATAGTAATTTATGTCTGGAACATACAGCTTAACCATACCTTCATTAATAATCTTCAACTTTAACTTTTCACTCAAGATCATTTACCCCCACAATGTTCAAGAATTGCATTGAAGATCATTTTGGGAAGGTCATCCCTATTTTTAAAAGTTACTTCAAAGAATGAAAAACTACCCCTAACTATTTTCCTTAATTTTTCTTCACCAATACGCCAATGAACAACAAGGATTATGGGTTTATCTATAGATGACGATAGGAACCTCAAAACTTTATCACTTTTTAATTCCATGGGGCCAATCTCATCAAAAACTATTACATCAGCAACTTTTACAGCAGAGCTTAACGCGGGGATAGCAACATCTTCAAAAGATTTCAATTGAACATAATATTTACCAACTCTAATCTGTGAGGGATAATTTATATGAGCTAATAAACCTTCTCTCCCACTAATTAAATCCAAAACTTTAAAGCCAATTCTAACACCATTCTTCCTAATTTCTGGACAAATTATCCCTCCAACAATAAAACCATGCTCCTTCAATAGGTTTATGACTTTATAACAAACTGTGGATTTACCTATTCCAGGCCTACCGGTAATGGCGATTATCATAGATACAACCATAATATGATTTATTTATTAATAAGATAATAAGTTTAAATTTGTAAGTGAATTATGATGCCTAAACTCATAGCTGGAGTTGATGATGCTGGAAGAGGTCCAATAATAGGTCCACTGGTGATCGCAGGGGTAATGATTAGAGAGGATGATGAAAAGAAATTGTTGGAAATTGGGGTTAAAGATTCAAAGAAGCTGACACCTACAAAAAGATTACAACTATATGGAAAGATAATTGAGATAAGTTTAGATTTTAAGTATGAAATAATAACGCCTAAGAAAATAGATTCAGCAGTACAATATAAAAGGAGGACGGGCATAGGGATTCTAAATAAATTAGAGGCAGAGACTATGGCAAAAATAATAAACTATTTGAATCCAAACATAGCATATGTTGATTGCTCGGATGTTAATGAAGAAAGATACAAGAGAATGATATTATCAAAATTAAAATCAAATGAAATAGAAATAATATCAGAGCATAAAGCAGATGAAAAACATCCTGTGGTTTCAGCAGCATCAATAATAGCGAAGGTAAAGAGAGATTCAATAATAGATGAGATAAGGGAAAAATATGGTGATATAGGTTCAGGGTATCCAAACGACCCGAAAACAATAGAATTTATAAAAAGATGCATTGAGAAGGGGGAAATACCGGAATTTGTGAGAAAAAGCTGGTCTACACTAGACAGAGTTAGGAAAATTAAATATTAGATTCCTCGATGGAGCTGAAGGCAATTGTCACGGAAGTTGGAAGTAGAGTTTTTAATTTAAAAAGTTGCGGCCTATAGATCCTTAATGGAAGTTTAATATCACTTATTGGAGTATTAGTACCAAGAAACTTCAAAACAGTAAATGCCTCAATTTTATCACCTAAGAGTTCATAGATTCCTCTACCCAGATCTATCCTTCTTAAGAAAACTAATGGAAGCTTAAGTTTATCATGAAAATCTTTGGGAATGATTCTGCAAAGAAGATTTAATTCTTCACGATCAATAATTATATCAGAACCATCAATAGCTTTTATAGTGGTATCTACACCACAAACCAGTTCATTTAGAGATTTAAAGTTTCTCGGCAAATGGGCATTTAACCTTTCAATATCAGATTTATATATGTAATGAATGACCCTATCAAAAGAATCATTATGTCTAAACATTATTATCAACTCTTAGTGTATCTTGCAACAACCATGACATGATCTTTATCATACGGTTCGAGATGAACAACATGGATTATGTCAAATCCACCTTCCCTTAAATATTTTATTTCACGCTTGTAAATCTCATCCGGTTCTAAGGTAACATCTATACTCCTAGCTTTAATGGCAAGCATAATCAGGCCGCTAGGTTTCAAAAATAAATTGGCATTGCCTAAGAGGATTTTAGCTTCATCTGGCTGTGCAACATAGCAGTATA
>JAWBOZ010000012.1:0-12619 GCA_038825625.1 Methanomethylicia archaeon
GTATATTAGGTATGGGTTACCGCATTGCCACTCCACATTAAACTTCTCCAGCTTCTTACGTTTCTCTATTATATTTGGTGTAACCGTTATTAAGTATGCATCACTCCCAGCTCCTGAACCAAAACTTGTTAGCAATATTTTCTCATATGGTTTTGCAATGTCTAAAACTGCAGCTAATCCTGCTGGGCTTGAACCTGAATATAAGTTTCCAAATCTACCTACCTTTAATGATGGTATACATTGCTCCTCTCTAAATCCTAATCTCCTTGCAATCCTTAGTGGGAATTTTATGTTTGGTTGGTGTGGTATAAAATAGTTTATATCCTTTGGTGTTAAGCCCATTTTATCCATAAGTTTTTTAGATGCTTTAAATATGTGTTTAAAGTATGCCGGTTCACCTGTAAATCTTCCACCATGTAGTGGATATTTCTGTCCATCCCTCCTCCAAAAGTCCGGTGTATCTGATGTCACTGAGTACCATCCATCAATTTCAGCTATAACATCCCTATTACCTATTATGAATGCTGCTGCTCCATAGCCAACGAAGTAGTCCAGCTCCCCCCCAGGCTGATCTCTTGGTGCCGCTTGAGAATTATCTGTTCCAATCACCATTGTGAAGCAGTCTTCACCTTTATTATTCATATACTCTGCCAATGCCACTGCATCCTTAAACATGCTTGTGGCAGCTTTACATGCAAACTCCATGTCTATGGCATCCACACCTCTAACTCCATCCTCAACCTCCTCTCCAAGATTTAATACTTGTGAAACCTTTGATGCTATTGGCTTTACTGCATATGGATTTGACTCTGATCCCACATATACCTTACTTATCTCTTCACTTCTCAATGATGATTGTATTAATGATAGTTTCCCTGCTTCCACAGCTGCTGTTATGGAGTCTTCATCTAGGAATGGTATTGATCTTTCCATATCCCCCTCCCTTATTCTAAATCTTGATGTGTATAGTGCATATCCCACTATTCCAGGTTTCTCAGAGTAATCCTTTGGCTCCTTTGGCTCGTATGGTATGTATGGATAGTATTCATTATTAAATGTGAAGGTTAATGATGTTGTAGGAATTATTTCTTGTGGTTCAGTGGCATATCTCCTCCTGAATCTGAAGACAACTTCCCTCCCCTCATATTCCTCCGGGTTGAATTCTTCTTGGAGTATTTTGTCTGTTAATCTTGCAGGAACCCTTATATCTCCATCCACTTTAACAATTCCATATATGTATGGTTGCAGAGTTTTGAACCTATTTGTTGATTCTCTTATTATTGTGCATGCCTCCAATATACCTTTACAGTAAATATAGTTTGTTTCTTCCATTTTTCCAATGCTTTTCCTACCACATTCTGGGCAGTAATATCTAGGTTTAAAATACCTTTTACCACATATTGTGCATATGCTTCCCCTAAGTCTATCCAATATGTAGCTTACTCTTCTCTCTATTGGTTCTGAACTCACCTCACCCACCTCCCAAAAATGTATATATATGTTTTTGTTCCAAACCCTTCATGTTCCATGGTTAATGCATGGTCATCATCATTTATTGGTATTTGTCTTTCACCAGCTCTTTTCATCAGTTGTAGGTATACCTCGTTTATTTGTGCTCCACCTGTAGCTCCATATGGATTTCCATCAGCCTTTAATCCTCCATTTGTGTTTACATATACATCCTTACCCATTAGGTTATATGTATATTTCCCATCCCTCATACTTTTAGCTATGGTTTTCCATGCTTCACCAGATTTACAGAATCCCAGATCTTCCAATGCTATTAATTCCATTAATGTTGATTGATCATATATCTCCATTAACTTTATTTTATCCAATGTTTTTCCAAACCTTTCTAAAGTTTTTTCCATGGCTATTCTTGTGGATTTAAACCCTACAAGATCTTCTCTTGTGAAGTATGATAGGTGGTCTGTGGCGTATCCTCTACCAACAATTTCCAACCCCACTTCTTTACCTAGCTCTATTGCCCTTCTCTCACTTGTTACTATTATTGCTGAAGCTCCATCTGATATTGGTGCATAATCATATAGTCCAAGTATACCTCCCCTCCTTGCTCTTATTATTGATTCTATATCCGCCTTTGACCTATAGAATTGTGCTTCAGGATTTTTCGCTCCATTTTCATGGTTTTTATGTGAAATGTATGCAAGTGTCCTCATGAACTCATTGAAAACTTCACCTTTAATGTCATACTTCTTTACATATTCCCTCAACATGATTTCATGGTGTGCCTCCATGGTTCCACCAGCATAATAACTCCATGAATCTATGAGCATCATTATGTCATCCATTATCTTATCCAATCTATCACTCATCTTCTCCACCCCTCCAATCAATATTACTTCGCTTCTCCCAGCTTCTATAGCGTTACATGCATGATTTACCGCTGAACTAAAGGATCTTGTTGCTTCCATAGGTATGTTTAGATCTAGGAATTCAGACATGAATCCTTCCTCCAATCCAATTTTATTTGTTACTTGTAGGAAATAGTTGGATACTATTACGGCATCTAGGTCTCTCCTTTCTATCCCCGCATTTTCAAGGGCTTTTAATCCTGCTTGTTCTATTAATTCTTCAGGATTCCTTTCATAGTGTTCGCCAAAGGATGTTCTTCCACATCCTATTATTATTGGCTTGTTCGACAATTGTCTATCACCTATTCGTTTATTGTCGAAAAAACTATTATTATCTTGTATAAATACCTTTTTATTGTGGTGTCCATCAGCGTTTTCAATGATTTTGTTGAGTGTAGAGGTTTTGTTTTAAGGTTTCCTAAGAATTGTTTTTTCAGCCTATTTAATAGCCCCTATCCCGCTCATATATGTGGTAGCGCATTGGACATTTACTATCCGGATGCTGAAGGTTTAATGCCTTTAGATGAGGGTGTTGTTTTGGAGGTGGAGAGATTTGAATGTCCAATTAAGCGTTTGGATGCTTTACCACACGATTATCTAATTTTAATAAAGGTTTCTTCAAATATTATTTTAAAGGTTTTACATGTTAAACCAAGCGTTAATCCTGGGGAGAAAGTTTTCCTAGGGGATTCGCTGGGTAGAATTATTGTTTCAGGTTTCCTTTCCCCATGGTCTGATATACATATGCATTTGGAATTTAGGGATTTTCATGACCCATATAGAGCTTTAGGAGCATTTAAACTGGATATTTCAAAAACTATTAATGCATTGTCCAATCCTAAAGGGTTTTTAAACACTTTTGTTGTGGATGATGTTTTTGATCAATATATTCTTCTGAAATCTAGTTATCTCAACAATTTTCAGTGTGGTCTAGCTGTTAGAGTTGGTGATGAATATTATTGGGTGGATGGTGGAATACCACACTATAATTATGGTTCCATACTTGGATTTAATGGTCTTGGGAATGTTCATTATATTAATGATGAGTATATGGGTTCCATATTTTTTCGAGATAAGTATTATTCCCTATTTAAACCTTCATGTATCTTGTTTTTGAATGGTGTTAAGGTTAAGGGGGTTGGAAGCTATATTGGTCTCCCCAAGTTAAAGGTAATTTTGGCTAAGGAGGATCATGATTTCAGGGTGGGAGATATTGTTCATTTAGATTTTAATTTTTCACCTCCAAAACTTTAAATCGTTCTTTTTAATATTTAGGTTGGTGGAATCTTTGTCTGAAATGTATGCTGTGGTTAAAGATAAGCCTGAGTATGGTGCAACATTTAAACATGTTCCAACACCATCCCCGGGTCATGGTGAGGTTTTAGTTAAAGTTAGGGCAACATCTATTTGTGGAACTGATCTACATATATATCGTTGGGATTCTTGGGCTCAATTTAGGATTAGGATTCCAAGGATCATGGGACATGAATTGGCTGGTGAAGTTATTGCTGTTGGTGATGGTGTGAGGTCGGTGAATGTTGGAGATTATGTTTCTGCTGAAACACATGTTGTTTGTAACAATTGTTTTCAATGTAGGGTTGGTATGAAGCATGTTTGTCAGAACACCAAGATTCTTGGTGTTGATACTGATGGTGCATTTGCAGAATACATTGTTATTCCAGCTGAAAATGTTTGGAGGAATCCATCCAGCCTCCCAATAGAATATGCCTCTATTCAAGAACCTTTAGGTAATGCTGTGGATACTGTTCTAGCTGAAGGTTATGAGGGTGTTGAGGGTAAGAGTGTTGTAATTTTTGGTGATGGTCCCATTGGGCTCATGTGTGTTGGTGTTGCCAGAGTTTTCGGTGCTTCCAAGATCATAATTTTTGGGCATAGTGATTACAGGTTAAGTATAGCTAATAAACTTGGTTGCGATTTAGCTGTGAATTCTAGGGGTGTTGACACCGTTAAGACCCTTATGGATTACACTAATGGTCAAGGTGTGGATGTGGTTTTAGAAGTTTCAGGTAATCCTCAAGCTTTACGTGAATCTTTAAAAATGATTAAACCTGGTGGTAGAATATCAGTATTAAGCATTTATGGTGGAGAAGTGTCTTTGGATGTTAATAATGGCATAGTGTTTAAGGCTGCAAGAGTTTATGGTGTTACTGGTAGGAGGATTTGGAATACATGGTATATTGTTTCAAATCTTATTGATAGTGGAAGGCTGGATCTCTCTCCAATAGTAACCCATAAGTTAAAATTGAGTGAGTATGTGGAGGGTATGAAAGCCATGGAGGAGCGTAGATGCGGTAAAGTTGTAATGTTCCCGTAGTTGGTGAAAGTTATATGTTTGTCTTTTAATTTATTTGTGGTGAATTTGATATGGGAAAGTTGTCTTACCTCAAAACTGAGTTGGAGAATTTAAAGGCTCAGGGACTATACTTCTTTGAGAGGGTTAGGGTTGGCCCTGCTGATTCCAAGATAATTATGGGTGGTAAAAAGTATATTATGATGTGCTCGAATAATTACCTTGGATTAGCAAATCATTCGAAAATCAAGGAAGCTGCCATGAGGGCTATTGAGGAGTATGGTGTTGGTGCTGGCGCCGTTAGACCCATATCTGGTACAACAGATCTACACATTGAGGCTGAGGAGAAGATTGCTAAGTTTAAGCGTAGAGAGGCTGCAATACTATTTCAATCTGGATATGTAGCCAATGTTGGTTCAATATCTGCTTTAATTGGTGATGAAGACACCATTATTAGTGAAGAGCTTAATCATGGCAGCATAATTGATGGTGTTAGATTAACGAAAGCTAAAAGATTGATATATAAGCATATCGATATGGTGGATCTTGAGGTTAAACTTAAGGAAGCTAAGGATTCTAGAAGGAGATTCATATTGACTGATGGTGTTTTCAGTATGGATGGGGATATAGCCCCATTGGATCAAATAGCGGATTTGTCTGATAAATATGATGCAATAGTTTATGTTGATGATGCTCATGGTGAAGGCGTCCTCGGAGATCATGGTAGAGGTATAGTTGACCACTTTAAACTTCATGAGAGGATTGATATAGAGATGGGTACTCTCTCAAAGGCTTTTGGAGTTATAGGTGGGTATATTGCTAGTTCCCGTGAAGTTGTGGAATATTTGAAGCAGAGGGCTAGACCGCATCTATTGAGTAGTGCTATAAATCCACCTGATGTTGCTGCAATAATAGCTGCAGTGGACCTTTTATCCTCTACAGATGAGCCTTTAAAGAAGCTTTGGAGTAATGCTAGACATTTTCAAGGTAGATTGAAGGATAGAGGTTTTGATATTGGTAATACGAAGACTCCAATAACGCCAGTTATGATTGGGGATGAAAGGAAGACTCAAGAGCTTGTTAAAATGCTTTTTGACGATTACAATATATTTGTTCAGGCGGTTGTTTATCCATGGGTTCCCAGAGGGACTGCTAGAATAAGGTTTCAACCTAATGCCACACATTCAATTGAAGATTTAGATTATGTGATTGATTCTCTGACTGAGGCTGCAAAGAAGCTTAAGATAATAATTTAAATTTCTCTAATAATTTTTCTTTCTATTTCTCTTCCACATTTACTGCATAATTTAACTTCTATCTCTCCATTTTCAACCCTTTTTATGTTCACCCTTACCTTTACAAAGCTTTCACAATATGAGCAGTAAGCTTCTTCACCAACTAATATGAGTTTAATCTTCTCCATAATCTTCCTCATTTTTCAACCTCCATTAGTAATCTGATTAGTCTTGGTTTCATATGATATATCTCCCTAATGGTTATAAATCTTGATGCTGGGCATTCATCATCCACATTAATATATCCTCCCTCAACACATATTACTGGGTAGATTCTGCATCCTTCAGGTCTATATTCATATATTTTACACTTCATTCTTTTTGGATCTAGGAAGTAGCAGTGCCCATTCATATTCCTCAATCTATGTTTCCCATTTACTATTGTTGTAAATTCACTTTTATCGTATCCAAGCTTCATTATCCTTTCCATATCTCTCATTGTGAGTGGCATTTCTGTTTCTATGCAGCATTTACCACATTTTATACATTTTATTGGCATTTTATTATTCTTCTATTTGTATTGCTTTTGTTGGGCATTGTGTTTCACATATCTTGCATCCTATGCATATTTCCCTTTTCCATGGTATTACCTTTTTATCATTTATCATTGTATAGACTTCCACTGGGCATACTTGTATACAGTTTCCACATTTTATGCATTTCTCTTCATCAAAATTTATCCTCATTTTATCCCTCCAATTAAGCTTTTATTTCTATTAATTCATTTATCTTAGCTTCAATTCTTCTCATAATTCTATTGTATGTTCTTTCATTCATGTTCTTCCCTTGTTGGTATTGAATTCTCTTTATTGTTTTTGAGATTTTTCTTTCCTCTAGGTCCTCCATTTGTTCTATTAATTTTTCCATTTTAATTATTTCATCATCTATTTCCATAGTTTTCCTTTTTATTTCTTCAGAGGTTATTTTTAATTTTATTTCATTGATCTCTTCGTCTAGTTCCCTTATTTTTGTTTTTTGTTTTTCCTTTCCTTCAAGATAATTCCTTTTGTTTATTTCTCCTCTGCCATATTTTTCTATTAGTTCCTTAATTTTCATGTATGTTTCTCTCTTTGATAGGTATGTTTTGTATAGTTCTTCTATGTATTCTCTTTCTGATATCCTCTTTTTACCCTTTCCCCTCCTATATTGTATGTATATTGTGGATGCTATTATTGCTGCTATTGTTGCATATGTTATTTGGGTTAATGGTATTTGTGTTGGTGTTGGTCCTGGAATATATGTTATATTTATGTCCTTTTCTACCCCAACTATTTTCTGTAGTTGGTATTCTATCCCGTTCTCTCTTATAATGGTTGGGGTTATGTCTGTTTGTAGGATTTTGGTTCCAGGGTTAAATATCACTTTTATATTTAGCATTTTTGTTAGGATGCTGTTTATTGTGTTTATCATTACTTTTAGTTTTTGTTGTTCTGCTCCAGTCACTAATTCTTCTCTTGTTATTGTGTATTCTATTGTGAATTCATATGTGTATTGGTTTTGTATGTTTATTCTTGGGTGTATGGTTAATATTTTCTCATTATCTGTGGTGTTCTCTTTATAATTTAATCTTCCTATGGGGTCTAGAATCTCCTTTATGATGAAACCTTTAGGTATTGATATTCTTATTCCATCACCTTTTGCTATTGTTCTTCCACTTACATTTTTAATTTTTATCTCTTCCTTTATGCTTATTTTTTGATCTATAGTTATTTCTCTTCTTATCTCTTCTATTGCTATTGGTGTTATATTTGCTTTAAAGGATGTGTATAGTTCTATGAATGTTTCTGGTGGTAGTGGTTTTTGATGGTATTCTGCTAATGGTTTTGTTGTGGAGTTTGTTATGTTTGTTGGTGGTATTATTGTTATTTCCGTGGTTGATGGTGGATATATTATTGTTACATTACACTCATCTATTATTATGTTTGATATTGGGTATAGTGGGTATGTAAATACATATTTGTTTGCGCTATATTGTAAGTGTTCTATTAGGTATGTTTCTATAATTATTTCTCCTAAGGTTTTCCCTAAAACTATTACTTTATATCTATCTGTATCATTTTCTATGATTATGTTTCTATAACCATTCTCGTCGTAAGCTCTTACTGTGAAGATCTTATCCACATATTGTTTTGGTATGTATTGTGTTATGTTTTCAATGGGTTCGTACGTATTTATTGTATCCACTATTTTAGCATAATTCTCCATTATGATTATATTTCTATGTATGGTTGTCCTCCCTTGTTGTGCATAAATATGGTTTTCTTGGCTTATATTTGATAGTATTATTAGTATTAATATTGAAATGGTCATCCATTTAGGGTTTATGGTTTCCATTAAACACTTCCCCTCTAAAGGTAATGTTTATTCACCTTATAATCGTTTATACTAAATTTTAAATTTATATAATGTAACTTTCTTTCGGCGATTTTATGGAGTTGTTTGAGCATCCATATCTACCAAATTCTTCCAAGAAAGTCTTTGATGAGATGTTAAAAACTTTGGGTATTAGTGACGTCTTTGAGCTTTATAGGGATATTCCGGAGAATGTTAGGTTTAAGGGGGACTTTAATATTCCAGGTCCCATGTCTGAATTTGATGTTTATAGATATGTTCATGAAATTTTAAGTAAAAATAGGGGTTTCATGGATATTCCAATTTTCCTAGGAGCTGGATGTTGGCCTCATCACATACCTTCAATTGTTAAGTATATTGTTAGTCGCAGTGAATTCTTAACTTCCTATACTCCATATCAAGCTGAGATCTCTCAGGGTATGCTTCAAGCTTTATTTGAATTTCAAAGTTTAATCTGTGAGTTAACTGGTATGGATGTGGCTAATTCCTCCATGTATGATTGGGCTTCTGCTTTAGCTGAAGCTGTTTTGATGGCTGTTAGAGTTACGCATAGGAGGAGGGTTCTTGTTCCAAGGTTTATTAGTCCTGAGAGGTTAACTGTTTTGAAGACTTATGCTGAACCTCATGGAATATTGATTTCAAAGGTGGATTATGATGCTGAGAGTGGATGTATGGATTTGAATTCTTTGAAGAAGATTATTTCTAATGATGTTGCTGCAGTATATGTTGAAAATCCATCATATCTAGGTTTCATAGAAACTGGTGTTGATGATATATCCTCCGTAACACATGACTTTGGAGCATTATTTATTGTGGGTGTAGACCCCATATCCCTTGGATTTTTGAAGGCTCCTGGAGATTATGGTGCAGATATTGTTGTGGGTGAGGGACAGCCCTTAGGTAACCCAATGAATTTTGGTGGACCATTATTGGGGATATTTGCATGTAGAGGTGAAGATAGGTTGATGAGGCAGATGCCTGGCAGAATTATTGGTTTAACATCCACTATTGATGGTTCTGAGAGGGGTTTTACTATGGTTATGCAGGCTAGGGAGCAGCATATTAGGAGGGAGCGTGCCACATCAAATATTTGTAGTAATGAAGCTTTATGCGCCGTTTCTGCAGCCATCTATTTATCTCTATTGGGGTCCAGAGGT
Source organism: Methanomethylicia archaeon (assembly GCA_038825625.1). GTDB lineage: Archaea > Thermoproteota > Methanomethylicia > Culexarchaeales > Culexarchaeaceae > JAWBOZ01. The sequence goes on from JAWBOZ010000012.1 coordinate 9,491, forward strand.
TTGAGGGAGCTTTGTGAATCCATAATGTATAGGTCCCATTATGCCATGAAGCTTTTGAATGAAATTGATGGTGTTAAAGCGCCGCTATTCAATTCTCCACACTTTAAGGAGTTTGTGGTTAATTTTGATGATTGTGAGTTGCCTGTTGAAGCTATTCATAGGGGGATTTTGAGGCTTGGTGTTCATGGCGGGAAGATTGTTAAGGATGAATTTCCAGAGCTTGGTGAATCTGCACTATACTGTGTAACTGAGGTTCACTCTAAAAGTGATATTGAAAAGCTTGTTTCAAGCATTAAACTGTTTTTGGGGATGTGAGAACATGTTTAGACAAGCTAAGTGGTGGGAACCGTTAATATTTGAATTGTCATCCAATGAGCGTAGAGGATATGTTGCTCCAAGTGTTGATGAAGATATTAAGAGGGTTGTGGGAAACGTCATTGAGAGTGTTCCAGAGAAGCTTAGGCGTAACAGTATAAATATTCCGCAACTTTCAGAGGTTGATGTTGTTAGGCATTTCACACGTTTATCTCAGATGAATTATGGTGTTGATTCCGGCGTTTACCCGCTTGGTTCATGTACAATGAAATATAATCCAAAGATTAATGAGGAGTTGGCTTCATTGGATAAGGTGGCTTGGGTTCATCCATTACAAGATGAGGAAACCATTCAAGGATCTTTGGAGCTTATGTATCTTGCAGAGAAGTGGCTTTCTGAGATAACTGGTATGTATAGATTCACCCTCCAACCTGCAGCTGGGGCTCATGGGGAATATTTGGGTTGTTTGATCATTAGGGCTTACCACAAGTTTAAGGGTGATGTGAATAGAGATGAGATTATTATTCCAGATAGTGCTCATGGAACTAATCCAGCAAGTGCTTCCATGGCTGGGTTTAAGGTTGTGGTGGTTCCATCAGATGATCATGGATGTGTAGATATGGAAGCATTGAAGAATGCTGTTTCCAGTAGGACTGCTGGATTAATGTTGACGAATCCCAATACCCTTGGAATATTTGAGGAGAACATTCTTGAGATTGCTGATATTATTCATGGTGCTGGTGGATTACTATATTATGATGGTGCAAATTTGAATGGTATCTTGGGTATTGTTAGACCTGGAGATATGGGATTCGATATTGTTCATTTGAATCTCCATAAGACCTTCTCAACCCCTCATGGTGGGGGAGGTCCAGGTTCAGGTCCTATCGGGGTTACAAGGGATCTTGAGTCATTCCTACCCATACCCCTAGTGGAGTATGATGGTAAAAGATACTATTTAAACTATGATAGGCCTCTATCTATTGGTAAAGTTAGATCTTTTTACGGAAATTTTGCCGTTTTAGTTAAAGCTGCTGCCTATATTCTGTCCATGGGGAGTATTGGTTTACGTACTGCAGCCATAATCTCAGTCTTAAACACCAATTACTTTATAAAGTGTGTTTCAAATGTTAGAGGTTATTCCCTACCATACGATCCAAATAAGCCTAGGAAGCATGAATGTGTTTTAAGTGCTGAGCCTATGAGTAGGGAAACTGGTGTAAGAGCTTTAGATGTGGCTAAAAGTTTGTTGGATCGTGGTTTGCATGCGCCTACAATATATTTCCCATTGATCGTTAAGGAGGCTTTAATGATTGAGTTCACTGATACTGAGACTAAGGAGAATATTGATGCTTATGTAAGGGCTTTGAAGGAGATTTCTGATGAGGCTTATACCGATCCATCAAAAGTTGTTTCCTCTCCACATAACACTTCTGTGGGCCGTTTAGATGATGTTAAAGCTAATCATCCTAGAACCCTTTCACCCTCTTGGAAGATGTATATTCGTAGATTGAAGGAGTCTAAGGGTCTATGAAGTTAAAATTCCTATTTTTCTCATTTTTCCGTGAGATTTTGGGTGTTGATATGGTTGAACTTGTTTTTGATGATAATTTAAGTTTGTCTGATGCTTTAAAGGGGCTTGACAAATATTTTAATGGAAAACTTTACAATATACTGTTTGATGATAATGGGAAGCTTAAAGATGGTTTTCACATTGCTGTTAATCTTAATAGAATCAACCTTAATGATTCTTCAAGGATAACGTTGATGGATGGTGATATAATAGCATTTCTACCAGCTCCAGCTGGAGGTTAATACGCCTATTAAATGTGTGGGCTTAGCATCAACTATTCTTGCAATAGCTCTCTCCCCCATCATCTTCTCACATGCATTTATCAGAACCATCCTATAATTTTTCATTCTTGCTTTAAACACGTCTTCTTCACCTCTTTTCAGTATGAGTACTTCGGCTTCTTCACCTAAATGCATTCTATTCCTTTCCAAAGCTATTCTTCTTGAGATTTCCATGACCTCTTTACATCTCATGGACTTTATCTTATCTGGGATTTGTGGTAGTGCTGCTGCTTTTGTGTGTGGTCTAGGGGTGTATTTTGCTGCATTGACTTTGTCCGGCATGGTTTCCCATAGGATCTTCATGGTGTTTTTATGTGCTTCTTCACTCTCCATTGGGAACCCTGAAATTATATCAGTGGTTATAAATCCCTTTGGGAATTTCCTCCTAAACTTATTCACAATTTCCTTATATTCTTCAACACTGTACCTTCTATTCATTAGTTTTAGTATATCATTGTCTCCACTCTGTAGTGGTATATGTATGAATTTGTATATTCTATCATCCTCATATATTTCCATTAGATCATCTATTATATTTATGGCATTGTTTGGGGTCATCATTCCAATCCTTAACAAATATTTTCCATGGATCTCCAGTATCCTCCTTAATAGTTTTGTTAGATCTGTACCTATATCCAATCCATAGGCTGCTGTGTCTTGTGCTGTTAATCTAATTTCCCTCACACCCTCCTCAACGGATCTCTTGATCACCTTTATTATCTCTTCTTCACGTCTACTCTTCAGCTTACCTCGGGCTAATCTAACTATACAGTAGCTGCATTCACCCAAGCATCCCTCAGCTATGGGTACTGTTAGTGTTACCTCATCAATTATTGGGGTTAACTCTTTTACTCCATCCCCAACTATTCTTATCTCCCTATTTCTTGACTTTATAACCTCATTTATCTCCCCTATCCTCTGTGGTGATATTAGTGATGCTTCGGGTGATATTGTACTTAT
>JAWBOZ010000013.1:0-2068 GCA_038825625.1 Methanomethylicia archaeon
ATGTGGTTATTGCAAGTAACATACACTCTTTAAATGTAATGAGAGAAAGTGCTGTAAAGAAGGGTTATAATACATTGATATTATCATCTAGAGTTCAAGGTGAAGCTAGAGAGGTTGGCAAAGTTTTGGGAGGAATACTTATAGAGGTTAGGGAGACTGGTAATCCAATAAAGCCTCCAGCAGTATTGATTGCTGGTGGAGAAACAACTGTTACTATTAAGGGTAAGGGGCTTGGTGGTCGAAATCAGGAATTGGCTTTAAGCTTAGCTAAAACAATTAGTGGTAAACCTAAAATGGCTTTTGCATCTATGGGTAGTGATGGAGTTGATGGAAACACTGATGCTGCAGGAGCCATTGTGGATGATGAAACCATAGAAGATGGTAGAAGAATTGGATTAAATGAAGATGAACATCTACACAACAATGATACTTATAATTATTTTAAAATTCTTGGGAAAAGTTTAATAAATACTGGAATAACTGAAACGAATATTAATGATCTTATGGTTGGGATAGTAATTAAATAAATTGGGGTATTTATGTTTATTTTATTTGATTCTTCTTTCTCTCAAAAAGCTCTGCTTTTGCTTCTTCAATCAGTTTTGGGTTTAAAACCAAATCCAAACCAGTTAAAGCCAGTAATTTTATTCCAAGAATTAAACCTCTATGTCCACCTTCAGATCCAGCTGCTTTAGCAAATTCAATAGAATGTCCAGGAGTGCCTTGTGGAACAATGCTCACATTAATTTCCAGAGAAGGAACCACATGACTAACATTACCAAAATCTGTGGAACCCACATCTTCAACACCCATAATTTCCTCTAATGTTGGTGGTTTAACTCCAAGGAATTTGAAGTTTTCAGAAGCAGTTTTAATTAGGGTTACGTTTGGGATGAAATTCGCATAGGTGTTAGCTGTTTTTGTAAATTTGGGTTTTGCACCAGTTTGAAGGGCTGCACCCTCCATACATTTCTTAATCTTCTCAACAACCTCCATTAGATAATCCATACTTTCAGCTCTAGCATAAAATCTTCCGCAAGCATATTCTGGAACAATGTTTGGTGATACACCACCATGATCAATTATGCCATGAATCAATGTACCCTTCAATAAATGTTGTCTTAAAGCATTAATGGAGACAAATGTTAATATTAAAGCTTCTAAGGCATTTATACCCTTATGTGGAGAACCTGCTGCATGAGCAGCTTTACCAAAGAATTCAATTTTGAAGGCTTCCCTTGCAAGAGATTTGTAACGCATAGAATCCTTATCTGAGGGGTGGATCATCAATGCAATGTCAACCTTTGAAATTTCATCAATCATTAAAACTTTACCGCCAGCATTATCTACAGCACCCTCCTCCGCAGGTGTACCGAAAACAACGATTTCACAGTTTAAACCAGCTTCACTGGCAATTTTACTTAATGCTATACCAGCACCTACAGCTGCTGTTCCAATGATATTATGTCCACAAGCATGGCCGAGACTTGGCAACGCATCATACTCAGCTAGGAACGCTATTCTGGGACCTCCAGAACCACAAATATATCTAGCTTTGAAGGATGTTTCTAAACCTGCAATACCATGTTCAACAATAAATCCATAATTCTCCAGTTTACTTGATAAAAGGTTTGATGCAAAATATTCTTTATATCCAAGTTCAGGCTTTGCATGAATATCATCACTTATACCAATCATTTCACCAGATAAATTGTCGATAAATTTCATTAGGAGTTCCTTTAGGGAAACCATGGATGTTCACCATTAAATAATAATGGAGGTATAATTATATGTGGTGAATTATTTAAAAAATTTATCATACAGGATTTATAGTTTTAAACCATTTAGGAAATTCTGCAATGCTGTTCAATATAACTTTTGCACCAGCAGCTTTCAATTCATCTTCACTCCTAACACCAGTCTTAACGGCTACTGGGAACGCATTTAAAGCCAATGCTGGAGCTACATCAATAACACTATCGCCAACAACAATAACCTCTTCAGGTTTCAACCCCATAAGATTTATTGCACTTACAAAATGGTCTATGTGAGGTTTAAAGTTTTTAAC
>JAWBOZ010000013.1:2078-12308 GCA_038825625.1 Methanomethylicia archaeon
AGAGGTCAAACTTATTCAAAATAATTTCAGTAGATCTACGGCTATTCAAAGTAACTAAACCGCATTTTAAATTCATCTGTTTAACGAAACTTAAAGTTTCATGTGTACCATCAATAATTTTAGTCCTATTTGAAGCTTCAATCTCATAATCTTCTATTATTTTGAATAAAGATGAAGAGATGAAATTGATTTTTGGTTTTGGGAGTTTTATACCTTCAAGGATCCTAATGGTTTTACGTACCATGAAAATTGGGTAATCAGCTTCAGAGTATACATTATAAAATAGATTTATAGATTTAAGGTATCTTAAAATAGCTCTTGTAAGTTTAAACCTATCCACAGAGTATTTGATCAATGTACCATCCAAATCAAGTAGTACACCACGATATTTCAAATGAACACCATAAAGAGATATGAACATAAAGAATAAAACTTTAATGCACACTACAAGATAATGGTGTATAAAATGAGATATGGTACAAAGGCTGTATGGATTGGGAATGAGCCTGATCATACTGGAGCAGTTGTTCCACCAATATATATGACGTCAACCTTTAGACAAATGGACCCATCAATAAGTGGTAAATATGTATATACGAGACTTGGAAACCCAACTGTGGAGAGATTGGAAAGGAAGATAGCATCATTAGAAAATGGGAAATTTGCCATAGCCACATCCTCAGGTATGGCTGCAATAAACACAGTATTTGGATTATTGAAGCCGGGAGATGAAATCATTACTATGAAAACACTATATGTAACAACAATAAACTTGTTAAATGCATATTCTCAACATGGAGTAAAAGTTAAATTCATGGATTTAACGAAGGGTGAGAAGCTTATGGAAGAAATGGGTAAAAACACTAAGATGATATACTTTGAAACCCCCACAAACCCATTACTAAGAGTAGTGGATATAGAAGAAACATGTAAGATATGTAAAGAGAGTAACGAAGATACACTGATCGTTGTTGATAATACCTTTGCTTCACCATATAATCAAAGACCATTAACGTTGGGTGCGGATATAGTTGTTCATAGTACAACCAAATATATTGGTGGGCATAGTGACATAATAGGTGGAGCAATAATAACAAACAATGAAGAAATTTATGGAAAACTCCGTTCAAATATAATCATGTTTGGAGGAGTACCAAGCCCATTTGACGCTTGGCTAATAATTAAGAGTTTAAGAACATTCCATCTAAGAATGGAAAGACATAATTATAATGCTATGAAGATAGCTGAATACCTATCAAATAATGAAAATGTGGAGAAGGTATACTACCCTGGATTGAAAACAGATGAAGGACATGAAATTGCTAAGAAGCAGATGAAAACGCCATATGGCAATGAGGGTTATGGAGGAATGGTATCATTCCAATTAAAAGCAGATATGAAGACTTTATGGAGATTCTTTAAGAGTTTAGAGATAATAACCGTAGCTGTAAGTCTTGGTGGAGTTGAATCATTAATAGTTCATCCAGCAAGCATGCCACCATACAAACCATTAACAAAGGAGGAAAGAGAGGAAATGGGTGTATTTGATAACTTAATAAGATTTTCAATCGGCATAGAGGATGTGGAGGATCTAATAGAAGATCTAGAAGGAGCATTCAAGAAAATGAAGGAATAAGTTGTTTAGGTTTCAAAATAAATTATCCATTTTTATATAAATCTCTTGTAATATTCAAATAAGCTTTCAACAAGGAAACTCCAATCATTTAAAATTTATGCAAAGGAAAATTTCATAAAGTTACACTAAATTTTGATTAACGTTTTCTTTTGAAGGATATTCTAGCTGTTAAAACTTTTTCGCTTCGGAAGAATCTTGATGCAATGTAGAGTATAATTATGGAGAAGATTAGCATATATATTATTCCTATCACCAAGAATTGATAATTTTCCAATAATGCAGCTCTAGGTGAAATAAGCATATAGGTATATGGGATTGCATATAAAATTATTCTAATTGACATTGGAAGTGTACTTATATCTGTAAACATTGAAACCATCATGGGTACAATGATTATGAAATATAGGTAGCCTACTAATGTTTGTGCACTCCTAACATCTTCAGCGAAGGTTGCTATCAAAATTGCCAATACTAGGGAAGACACTATACTTAAGAATAATGTTAAACCTACCAATACGAATCCCAATGGTGTAATGGTTAATCCAATATCACCTAGCGATATATTGGGGACGGGCATACCAAAAGACGTTATGGATGTATAATAATAGGTGTATGCAACCATGAAGGAAGCTGAGCCTAATATTGCAAGAATAACTGAACCAATTAATTTAGCCAACAATATTGTGAACCTACTGACTGGTAATGTTAGTAAAGTTTCCAAAGTTTTGTATTCCTTCTCCAATGCTATTGATGTGGATGCAAATTGCATTGCACTAATGAATACGATCATTATAGACATGGGGATAAATATGGATTGAGACATTATAATACTAAATATTATTTGTGGAGGAATTTTTATGATTCTACCCTTAATAATGGAATATTCAGTTTTCTCAATTGGGTTTAGGAAGATGTTTGGATCAACATTTGGTAGTAGAGCTCTTATTCTATCATTAACTATTTCACTTTTAAGAAAGTCAATTATACTTGAGGGGATGCTTGATGCCCCACTCTCAGCAATACTTAGAGTTGACATTATGGAGTATATTTCCACAATACTACGCATACCAATTGATACATTGTGTTCAAATCCCTTTGGGAAAACCATGATGGTGGAAAACTCATTACCTAAAGCTATATTTACCGCATCGCCAATACTAACATCGTGAAGAATAATGATTCTACCACCAGAATAATATTCTAAAGAATCAATAATGGCATTTGACAATTGAGTATTATCATAATCTAAAACAACAACCTTTGGGTTCGATACAGATTCCTTAGCTGAGGACATAACCATATTCATAATTCCACTCATAACACCAAGTATTAATATTGGAGCCAAAATCATACCGATCAATATCTTTGGATCCCTCAACATTTCCTTAACTTCTTTCCTCAATATAATCAATAGTGTGCTACGCAATCCTAGTCACCTTTGCAAAAACTTCCTCCAAATTGTTTGCAGAAAATTCATCCTTCAATTCTTTGGGGGAACCCTCCAAAACTATTCTACCTTCATGTATTAATGCAATTCTATCACATAAAAATTCAACTTCAAGCATATTATGGCTGGAAATTATCATAGTTATGCGATACTTTTCCACATAATCTCTAATTATTCTACGAACATAATGTGAATGAATGACATCCAATCCAGCTGTAGGCTCATCTAGAATAGCAAGTTTTGGATGTATCATGAGGCTCCTGGCCACCAAAAGTCTCCTAAGCATACCCTTACTATAAGTTCCAACCTTATCCTTCAATCTCTCGCCTAAACCACAAATAATCTTAGCATCTTCTAAGATGGTTTTAAGCTTATCTTCGTCATCAACATAAAATGAGGCCATGAATTGTAGATACTCATAACCAGACAAATATTTGTATGCACCAGCTTCCTCCGGAAGATAACTTATTATACTCCTAATCTTCTCAGCTTCACGAACAACATCCATACCAAAAACCTTAACAACACCAGATGATGGAAGCAATAAAGTTGCAATTATTCTAAGCGTAGTGGTTTTACCAGCACCATTGGGACCAATTAAACCATAAACTTCACCAACATTAACCTTAAAACTAACATCCTTTAAAGCATGAAACTTACCATAAAACTTATTTAATCGGTCAACTTCAACAACATACTCCAATAAATGCACCCATAAAACCTAATATAATAAAGAAGAAAAGCTTTACTATGAGGAATAGTTAACATTTTCTACTACTTCCATCCATCGGCATGCACTTTCGGGAGCAACGGTAAAGCATCCCACATTGAACGTTACACCTCTTCACCCTTTTCCTATTGGAAGCAGGGCACATGTTGGTTGTCCAGTACAGACTTAACAAGAAATGTTATATATAAGGTAATTATTCAGAAACTGCTGGTCAATCTAAAATATAATAATGAGGAGGGAATGGAAGGGATATGTTTGAAAAACTTATTGAGGATATAAGAAGTCTAATTATAAAAGAGGATATTAAAAATATAATTGAGGAAAGAGTCAGAGAATTTATTGAGAACAGATATGGAGATAATGAAAGGTGGTTTATGGAGTTAACATACTGTATATTGGTGGCCAATACCAGTGCAAAATCGGGATTAAAATGTATTGAAGAATTGAAGAAGGATAGAACATTGTTTGACGGATCAGCTGAAGAGATTGAACATGTATTAAGAAAGGCGGGTTATAGATATCCAAGAAAGAGATCAGAATACATCTCTGAATCTAGAGAAATTATTAAGAAGATAAGATATCATGTGGAAAACGCTAAAGATTCTGAGTATAGGAGGATGTGGCTAATTAAAAATGTGAAGGGATTGGGAATGAAAGAATCAAGCCATTTCCTAAGGAATATTGGTTATTTCAATTATGCAATAATAGATAGACATATAATAAAGATTTTAAAGAGATATGAAATAATTGATTTAAACATTGGAAAACTAAATGCTAAGAAGTATTTAGAAATTGAAGAAATATTAAAAAGTCTAGCTGCTAAGATCGATTTGGAGCCTGGCATATTGGATTTATATTTATGGTATATGGATACTGGTGAAATATTAAAATAGTGAAATATTAAAATGGGGGAAAATCTTTTAAGTTGAGGAATCATAAAGTAAGCAAACACTCATTTTCCAATTTTAATTTATAAGATGGTGAGATTTTGAGTCGTTACGAAGATTTGAAGCTTAGGTTAATGGTTGTTGAGAGACTTAAACTTTTAAAGAAGAAGTATTCATATAGGGACTTATCAAAATATACAGGCCTACCGGAAGCAGTATTATGTAGGTATGTGAAGGGCTCAGTTCTACCTGGAGATAAAACGGCTATGGATTTATGGGAGAAGTTATCAAAAATGGAAAGTTTAAGTTCACTAATTGAAAACCAATTGGAATATACTCATGATGGATTATTAAATCTCACAAAAGTTGTTTATGACCCATACATATTGCAATTTGCATCTCAAACTGTAGTCATGAAGTTTGCAGGTAGGAGAATACGTAAGATTATAACTGCAGCAATAAATGGAATACCACTGGCAACATCAATAGCAATAAGTATGGAAAAGGAATTGATAGTAGCTAAAGAGGCAAAGGAGGTTGGTGTAAAAGAATTTTTAGAGGCATCATACCATCCAGGAGGATCATCAGAGCTAAAAACACTATACATACCTAAGGGAAGCATAAGAAAGGGAGATGAAATATTAATAGTTGATGATCTCATAAGGACTGGTAGAACCATAAATGCCTTAATAAATATTATAAATAAAAATAAAGGGAGGGTTGAAGGAATATTTGCACTGGTAGCCATAGGAGACTCATGGAAAAATAATGTAAAAATAAATTGCCCAATAGAAATAGCACTAAAAATAGAGGAGGAAAAACTAAATGGGTATAGGAGCCTTTTCTAGAAGCTTGAGATAAACCCCCTAATACAATCCTTCATAGATCTAAAGAAGGGATTCCTAAAATTTTCATATGGATTAAGCGTGCCAAGCCTTAAAACCCTGAAGTATACTGGTGGATGCGGATTCCACCTTAACCAACTTCTAATCCTATAAGCTTTATAACGCTCAATAAATGCCATGGGGAAAGCTATTTTCAATAATGCATTTGCCAAAAAATCTCCAGATCCAAAAACAAGAAATGAATCCAGATCAGCCCTAGCCTCAAAGAATTTAGCCACAAAGAATAAAAGGGTAAGTGCAAATAAGAAGTATAACAGATCAAGTGGCCAAATAAAGAATGATAAGAGTATATAGAGTCTTAAGATATATTCAAAATTACTTATCAAGAAAAGTGCAAGAGGATCCCTCCTTATACAATGACTCAATTCATGACCTAAAACAGCCTTCAACTCATCTTCATTCAACTTATAAAGTAAACCAGAAGTAACCACCAATAACGTGCTACCAATGGTTGGACCAGAAGCTCCAGCATTAGGTGCAATGGTATTAGCTAGAACAATCTTAGGAACCTTAATATTAAATTTACTACAAACTTCATAAACTAAATCATAAAGAGAAATATGTTTAATTTTAATTTTATCAATGGAGCATGGAAACCCAAATTTATCCATAATTTGAGAAACAATCAATGGACTTGGAACAATACCCTTATGGAAGGATTCATTATATAAGGCCTCCTTAATATTTAAAACTTCATTCCATTTTCTGGAAGTAATCTCATGAAATACATTTATTGGAAAACTACAACTAACAATATAAACATTTCCATGATCACCACTTATATTCCAATCACCCACATGAGATAGAAGTTTAGGTGAAAGAGCAAACAACACTGCTTGAAATAGAATTATACCTATGGGCGCATAAAAACCCATAAACATGAAGAAGAATAAGCCTATAAAAAGTGATAAAGCAAAAATCATAGCTAAACTTCCAGTAAAAATATTATAAAGTATTCTCTTAGATAAATTCAAAGCTTTTACCGGTAGCACAGGCAATCCTGGAACAAAAACAAGAATAAGATTACCTTCCCTAACAATGGAATAAAATTCATTTGTAAAGTATTGTATATTCAGTAGGATGTTTAATACATAATCATATGGTAGAGATGGATCATAATATAATGTAAGCTTTGGACCACGATCACCCATGAGGTTAGCTTCAACTATTGATCCCCCATAATCAATCTTAAAATTTATTCTCCTATCACTAATAATATGCTCAATTGAGATTAAAGTATACTTATACCACTCTTTAACCTTAGACTCAATAAATGATAAGTAATCGTCAATTTTATCCATGGGGATTTCAAAACCAAGCTCAAACTCCTTAATCAAAAAATTCACACTAACTAAATTTATCAAAAACAAATATTTATTTTACTAGCAAAATAAGTATTGGTGAAATCTTGACTTATAAAATAGATTTAAATTGCGATTTGGGTGAAAGTTTTGGAAGATATAAACTGGGTTCCGACGAAGAAATCATGCAATACATAACTTCAGCTAATATAGCATGTGGATTCCATGCAGGAGACCCAAATATTATGAGGAAAACCATTAAATTGGCATCAAAGAATAATGTTCAAGTTGGATCACATCCAGGACTCCCGGACCTACTTGGATTTGGAAGAAGATGGATGGAAATAGAGCCAGAAGAAGTTGTAAATTATATGATATATCAAATGGGAGCTTTAGATGGATTCGCAAAAACAGAGGGGGTAAAGGTATACCATGTTAAACCACATGGAGCACTATATAATAAAGCTGCAGTAAATGAAGCAATAGCGGAAGCAATGATTGAAGCTGTGGAAAAATATAATCCAGAACTAATATTTGTGGGCCTTGCCAAATCAAAAATGATTGAAATAGCAAGTAAACATGGAATAAAATATGCTGTAGAAGCATTTGCAGATAGAGCATACATGAGTGATGGATCATTGGCTCCAAGAAGTATGAAGGGATCAGTTATAACAAACATAAACGAGATAATTGAGAGAGCAATAATAATGGTTAAACATGGAATTATAAAAACAATTGATGGAAAAGATATAAACATTGGTAAAGTAACCACAATATGCATACACGGAGATACCCCTGGAGCTGTAAATATAGCATCAAACTTGAGATCAAAGTTAATAGAGAATGGTATAGAAGTAACATTCATGAGGAATATTGTTTAATGAGGATCATAGAACTTGATGAAGTGGATTCAACACAAAAGATGGCTAAAAAATTAAGTGAAGAAATCGAAGAAGATTTTGTAGTAGTTGCAAAAAGGCAAACATCAGGATATGGCAGGAAGGGAAATATATGGTTTTCACCAGAGGGAGGACTATGGTTTACCTTAGCCATTAAAAATGTCGATAAAAAGCTGGAATTAATACCAATAATAGTTGCTGTATCGGTGGCAAAGATGCTTGAAAGGATCATTAAAATAAATATTCAATTAAAGTGGCCCAACGATATATACATAAACAATAGGAAGATTGGTGGGATAATATGTGAAGCTACAACAATTGGGGAGAGTCTTAATAGAGTGTTAATTGGTGTGGGAATAAATGTGAATATAAATGAAATGCCCATGGAAATATCATATAAATCCACATCGATAAAAATTGAGACTGGAAGAGAATATAACATAATGGAAATATTAAGAGAGATAATAAAGGAAATTTATGCAAATATGAGAACGAGTATGGATGAGATATTGAGGGAGTGGAGAAATAGAGATATAATTGTTGGTAGAAAGGTGAAAATATTGTTAATGAACAAAAGTATTGAAGCAAAAGTTATTGAGATCAATTCAGATGGATCTATAACAATAGAATATGATAATAAATGGATTGATTTAAATTATTGGCAAGTAAATGGTATAGAGATATTAAATTCAATATAACTATTGGTGTGTAGACTTGGGAATAATTGGTGGAGGATTCAAAGAGTTAATAAAGGTTGATGATGCCGTAAAACTAATGGAGGAAGCTATAACACATAGGATAATGGAAGCTGAAGAAATAGGTATAGAAGAAGCTCTTGGAAGAATAAACTTTGAGGATATAATTTCACCAATGAATATACCGCCATTCAATAGAGCAGCAATGGATGGATATGCAGTAAAAGCAGAAGACACTAATAGTGCATCCATAAAGAATCCAATAATATTAAAGGTTATAGGATACGTGAATGTTGGAGAAACCTTTGAAAAGAGAATTGATAATGGAACAGCCGTGGAAATAGCCACAGGTGCACCACTACCGGAAGGTGCTGATGCAATAGTACCATACGAAGATACTAAAAGAATTGGAGAATATATAGAAGTCTATTCACCGGCATATCCTGGCAGGAATGTTTCATTCATTGGTGAAGATATAAAGGTTAATGAGAAAGTTTTGTTAAAGGGAACTATTATAAGGCCATGGAACATAGCAGTACTTGCATCAATAAATATTACTAGAATAAGGGTTCTTAGAAAATTTATTGCGGGAATATTATCAACAGGATCAGAACTTGTAGAGCCTGGACAAAAATTAGAGGAGGGGAAAATAGTGAATAGCACAAAGATCATGCTTAAAACATTAATTGTTGAAGATGGGGGAAGACCTTTAGACCTTGGAATAGTTGAAGATGAAGAAGATGAAATACGTGAAAGAATTGAAAAGGTAATAGGTGAATGTGATATGATAATAACAACTGGAGGAACATCCGTAGGAAAAACTGATAAAACAATAGAAGCTATTAGAAAGATGGGTGGCAGAGTAATATTTCATGGAGTTTCCATGAGACCTGGAAAACCAACAGCATTAGCAATAATTGATGGGAAACCAATAATAATGCTTTCAGGATACCCCGTGGCAGCATTAACTGGATATCAAAATTTCGTTAGAAAAGCCATAGAGTTAATGTGCGGAGTGAAAATGCCACCACAACCAAGAATAATGGCGAGAATGGCTAGGAGAGTTGCATCACAATTGGGTTCAAGAGAATACTTAAGAGTAAAGGTTGTTAAAAGGAATGGAGAATACATAGCGATACCACTTAGATTAACAGGTTCAGGATTACTTTCATCAATAACAAAGGCGACTGGAATGGTTATAATATCAGAGGAAGAGGAGGGAATAGAGGAGGGAGAGTTGGTGGAGATATTCTTGTTTAAACAGGTGGAAGAGGATGAGGAAAATATTTCATAAATTGGTTTCGATTGAGGAAGCATTAAAAATAGTTGAAGGAAGGGTAAGATTAAACCCTCTTGGAATAGAGGATATGGAAATAACGAAATCTGTAGGTAGGATATTGGCTGAAGATATAATTGCAGATTTAGATTTACCGCCATTTGATAGAGCAACTATGGATGGATATGCTGTTAGAGCAGAGGATACATATAATGCAAATGAGGAAAATCCAATAACACTTAAAGTTATTGGAAAAGTGGAATTGGGTGAAGAAGTTAGAGGTGAAGTGAAGTGTGGAGAAGCTTTTGAGATATCCACTGGAGCCCCCATACCAATTGGAGCTAACGCCGTTGTAATGGTTGAATATACTGAAAGAGAAGATGATGAATTGAAAGTGTATAGGCCTGTAAGGATAGGTGAGAATATAGCTCAAACAGGATGCGATTTGATGCTT
>JAWBOZ010000014.1:0-11523 GCA_038825625.1 Methanomethylicia archaeon
AGGAAAGTTTATCGTAGGACTAGGGAGAAGATTGCTGAAGTAACCACTGGAGTTCAGGAGAGTGTTTCCGGTATTAGGGTTATACAAGCTTTTGGTAGGGAGGAGGATTCTCAATCAAGATTTCAAATGAGTGCTAGTGAACATTTTGAAGCTCAGGTTCAAGCTGGAAAGCTTATGGCTATATTTTGGCCTACAATAAATTTTGTAGGCTCTCTAGGTACACTAGTAGTTTTACTTTATGGTGGCTTTTTGAGTGTTGAAAATAGGCTTGAAGTCGGTATTTTGGTTGCTTTTCTCGCATATGTTAATAGGTTTATGGGTCCAATAATGCAATTAACCAACTTCTATGATCTTCTACAATCTGCACTTGCTGCTTCTGATAGGATATTCAGTGTTTTAGAGAGTGAAATAACAGTTAAGGATGCTCCAGACGCCATTGAATTACCTAGAGTCAAAGGTGATATAAAGTATAATAATGTATATTTTGAATATGTTAAAGGTATCCCAGTTTTGAAGAATATTAATCTACATATTAGGCCTGGTGAGAAAATAGCTATAGTAGGTCCAACAGGTTCTGGGAAAACTACACTCGTATATTTACTTGCAAGATTCTATGATGTTGTGGAGGGCTCTATAACCATAGATGGTTATGATATACGTAAAGTTAAACAAGATTCGCTTAGACGTCAAATAGCTTTCGTACCTCAAGACACATTCCTATTTCGTGGTACTGTAATGGATAATATCAGAATTGGTAAACCTGATGCCACTGATGAGGAGGTTATTGAGGTTTGCAAGAAGCTTGGAATTCATGAATTTATAATTAGACTTTCAAATGGATACTATACGGATGCTGGTGAAGCTGGTAGAAAACTTTCAACTGGTGAGAGGCAGCTCTTATCTTTTGCTAGAGCTCTACTGAAGGATCCACCCATACTAGTTTTAGATGAAGCCATTAGTGCTGTGGATCCTAGAACTGAATATATGATTAAATATGCCATAAGAAAGCTTCTGGAAAATAGAACTTCCATAATTATTGCGCATAGGCTTACATTAGCTAGAGATTGGGATAGAATTATAGTATTACATAATGGTGTTATTGAAGAGGAGGGTACACATGAAGAATTAATGCGTAAACAAGGGTTCTATCATCAATTATACACGACTCAGATTGGTGAAGAGATAGGTGTAGAAGTTGTTGGGAAGAATAATGATAATTCAAAGAGTTGATTGGACGTTAAAAATAAATCCTTTAACTTAATCTATTAATATTGGTGATAAAATGTCTTGGCGTAAACGTTGGGAAGATCCATTTGATAAATGGTTTAGAGAATTCTTTGAGGAGATTAGTAAGCGTTTCTCCATACCAACCCCAGATGAATTGTTTGAAGAGATAGAGAAGGAATTTGAGAATTTGGAGAAGAGGGGTGTTAGAGGGCCATTTATATATGGTTTCTCCATGAATATTGGTCCCGACGGTAAACCTATTATAAGGGAATTTGGTAATGTTAAGAAGCTTTATGGTAGACCAACTATTGAGGAGGATAGGGAGCCTCTCTCTGATGTTTATGAGGATGAGAAAACTGTTACTGTGATTGTGGAGATGCCTGGTGTAAATAAGGAGGATATTAAAGTTAAGATTGATGGTGATAAGATTGTGGTTAGTGCTCAGACTAGTGATAGAAAATATTATAAAGAGATAACTCTACCTGCAAGGGTTAAGCGTGAAAATGCGAAGGCAAGTTATAAGAATGGTGTTTTAGAATTAAAGTTGGAGAAAGAGAAGGGTAGACGTGAAGAGGGCTATGAAATAAAGATTGAGTGAACCGTGAAGTTGCCTTTTTTATCTTCAAAATAAACAATAATTTATATTATTCTCAATGATTCTGATAGTGGATGGCCTTTACAATGTATCATGAACTCCTTGTAATATCCGAATGGTGATTGTTTAACTTGATATCCCATTTCCATTAATCCTTGAACTATTAATCTCAAAGCTTTTACGGTGTTTTCCAAGCTTCCAAGCTGATTTGATAAATGTGCATATGGATATATCACAATATTTTTCACGTTGATCCTTGATGAAACCTCAATTATTTCATCAACAGCCTTCATACATTTATTTTCCATATCACTTTCATCCAATTTTTCAATACATGTAAATGCTATAAGGCTATTATCCACGTTTCCCTCCCTATTTTCATCTGTTAATTCATCTCTAATGGGTATTCTAACAGGCTTTGTAACTTTCCACCAAAATTTTTCTGCATGAATCAATAATATCCTCATAATAACCAATTAGTATTTATGTTTATACCCTAATAAAATATTATTGACTTGTATGCGTGTGGCCTCAGCTCAATTTAATGCCAGCATAAGTAAGGATGAAAATCTAAAAAGAATTCTCCATTATATTGAGGTTGCATCGAAATTTAAGGTGGATCTAATAGTTTTCCCAGAATATTCCATGTTCTTCCCAATTAAAGAAAGTTCTTTAAAATTATCTGAACCTGTTAATGGTCCTTTCATAAATGAGATTTGTAATGCTGCTAAAAATTTTGGGATTAATGTTGTTGTGAATTTCTCAGAATCTTCAAATTCTCACAATGGTAGAGTTTATGATACCTCAGTCCTAATTTCCAGTTTTGGGGAGATATTATCTATTTATCGTAAGATTCACTTATTTGATGCATTTAATGTTATGGAATCCAAATACATCCTTCCCGGAAACGATTTCACTAAACCTATAACTATAGGTGATTTCAATGTTGGATTGTTAATTTGTTATGATATCCGTTTTCCTGAAGCCACCAGAACTTTAACATTGGATGGATGTACACTTTTATGCGTTTCTTCAGCATGGTATAGTGGTGTTTTGAAGGAAACTCATTTATTAACTATGCTGTTGGCTAGAGCCATTGAGAATGGAATATTTATTGTTATGGCTAATCAAACTCAACCAACATTTTGCGGTAGAAGTTGTATAATTGATCCCTATGGTGTTATATTGGCTGATGCTGGTGAGAGTGAAGGAATAATTTTCACTGATATTGATATTAAACGTTTAGAAGATGTTAGAAGTAGACTTCCACAATTAAATCAGAGAAAACCGAAAATATATAGATTATGAATTAATCTTTTGAAATACCTCTTTAAGGATCTTTTCAAGCCATTTTCCATCAGTTTCATCAAAACTTTCCAATCTCTCACTATCAACATCGAATATAGCTATTATATCACCTTTAGAATTGAATACTGGTAGGGAGATCTCAGATTTGGATCTTGGATCACATACTATGTGTCCTGGAAATTTATCCACATCTGGAACTATTATTGTCTTCTTAAGTTTGTAGGCTGTTCCACAGACGCCGGTGTAAGCTATTCTTGCACATGCTGGTGGGCCTCGTGAAGGCCCTAGTTCTAAGTATTCTTCTTTTGGGAGGTAGAATCCAACCCAAAAATAGTATGGAATCTCCCTTTTAGTTATTTCACATATTATCTCCATTCTCTCTTTAATGCTTTTACCATGAACATTTCCTTTTATTTCATCATAGCATTTTCTGTAAAGCTCCTCCTTATTCATCCATTAACACCTAACAATATTAATTGATGAAAATTATTAATTTTTATGTTTATAATAATTAGTGTGATTTAATTGTCTATAGAACTTATATTTCTTGGCACTGGTGGCGGAAGATTTTCCATGGCTACACAGAAGAGGAGAACTGGTGGTATTAGAATCATTAGTTCAAAAGTCAATGTACATTTGGATCCAGGTCCAGGAGCGTTAGTGTATTCCATTGAAATGGGTTTGGATCCGCGTAAGATTGATGGAATCTTAGTTTCACATGCTCATCCAGATCATTCTAATGATGTTGCTGTATTAGTTGAAGCTATGAGTGAAAGCACCACTAAGAGGCGTGGATTCCTATTGGCTGCAACAAGTGTTTTGTATGGTAATGAGGTTTGTGAAAGGGTGTTATCAAAATATCATCAATCTATACCTGAAAGGGTTGTTGAAGCAAAGATAGGCACTATGATTAGTGTTGGTGATTTGGAAATTAAGGTTTGTAAAGCTGTTCATAGCGATCCAAGTGCTGTTGGCTTTAGGTTTAAAACAAAATATGGTGATTTCGCGTATATGCCTGATTCAGAATATTTTAGTGATGTGAAGGAATATTATGGTGGCGTTAGATTAATAATATTGTCTGTTTTGAGACCCATGGGTGCACCATGGGAGGGACATATGAGTGGTGATGATGCAATAAAGGTTATTAATGAAATTAAACCTGAGAAAGCTATTATAACACATTTCGGTATGCATATGATTATGAAAAATCCGGATAATGAAGCAAAAATCATTGAAAATAAGACTGGTATTCCAACAATAGCATCTAGGGATGAAATGCGTGTGAGATTTGGAGAAAATATTGAATTTCTTTATGCAACAAAGCAAGCTGATTTAAGGAGATTTTTCAAATAATTGATGTGGCTTCACATAATCTTCTGCCAATTTCTGTTCGAAGCAATTCTTCAACATTGTTTATCCTTTCTTCCATATCGTATTGGAATGGTATCTTGCATAAAATTTTTAATCCAAGGTTTTCTATGTCATTTATCTTCATATTTTCCATTATCATGTTTATTATGATGCCTAAGATTTCTGCTTTTTGTTCCATTAGTAGGTTAATTAATTTCCTTATGGTTTCTATTGCCAATTTTGATGGTGTTGCAACTATTATGAATTTTATATTCCGCCTTATTCTTAAGAGGTCTAGTGTTATGTCACTTATTCCTGGCGGTGCATCTATTATTAAATAGTCTAATGATCCCCACCTAGTTATTGTTAATATTTCTATTAGTGTGTTTGATATATCCACTCCACGTAGTGGTGTTGGATTATTTTGTGTATAGTATGTTATTGTCATGTATTTTATTCCATGAATTTCAGGTGGTATTATCCCTTTATTCTCTATTGGATTAATGTTTTTTGCATTCAGTATTATATGTGTTGATGGACTTGTAAAATCTGTATCTAATAATCCAACTTTGTATCCCCTTCTGGCTAATTGTAGTGCGATTATTGTTGATATGATGCTTTTACCCACACCACCTTTACCACTAACTATAGCTATTACATTCTTTATTTCCCTTACTCTCTCATTTACTGCTATTATTCTTGGATCCAAATCTATAATTCCCCCACTATACTTTCTATCCATACCCCTCTACCACTTATTATCTCAAAATCTGGGCTGCCACACCTTGGACATCTTAGGAATACATGTGCTGTTTCCGGTATAAAGTGTATAGCTTCCTTTACTTCATCCTTTAAATTCTCTTTTTTGAAGTTCCATTCATAACCGCAATTTTTACACATCATTTTAGCTTCCGCTAACTCTATTCTAAACTCTACATCATTCATCCCTCTTTCAGATTTCAATTCTGAAAGAGCAAATTCAAATATTTCAATATCCACTTGTTGTAATTCACCAATTTTTACAACTACCTCTTTAATCTTCTTTAATCTTCTTTCTTCTACAATCTTATTCGTTGTAACTATCACCGCTTCTGCAAGGGCCCATTCATGCATTTCATTCCCACATTTATTAAACAAAATGTAGTTTAAATGTTTCCAAACCTTTACTTCAGTTCTTCACTTATAAATTCAATTAATTCATCGAATTTTCTATCTTCAACCATATTTATTGTTTTCAATTCTATTTCTCTCATCTTCATTTTTCCAAGTCCAATTTCATAGGCTCTTTTAATTTGCTCTTGCTCATGAACGCTTTTATCAACTAAACCCACTGCCTTATAGTATTTTAGTATTGTTACACCTATTGCATCTATTGCAACTCTATCTCCTCCAGCAATTATAACTCCTGGTTCAGCTTCTTCTCCATGTGCTGGTCCACCAGAAATAAAGCATTTCATGCCATCCAATATTATTAGATCAGCGTTGTATGCTAAATTTATTTCAGCTATTAGTTCACGCATTTTAGGATTATTGTGCATATACATCCTATCAGCTGGATTTATTATCCCCACAGAATTCTTTAAACTTAAAGTAAATATTCCTCCAAATTGATGTGTTTTTAAACATGGTAATGATATTACTTTGTCTGATTCGTAAACAGTTTTTGCTATTCTAAAACCATTAGGCCATGTTTTAGCTTTTTCATGTTTGATCCAAACCCAATCTTCATCTTCGAAAAATGAAACCTTTATACCATATTCTCTAGCTATATTTAATATTCCATTTAATTCCATGGTTTTTCTTGTGGGTAGCCATGATGGTCCAGACATATCACCAATTAATATCCTGTCATGTGGTACACCTTTACTGATCAAAACTTCTAATACTGTTTTAAGTGTTTCCGGATGTGTACTTGCTGGGAAGGGGTCGTGGCTATTACAATTTGGTTTTATTAGTATTTTCTCATGTGTTCCTTCAATTATCTTATCAATTCCACCTATAATTTCCACAGCCTTTAATATTTCCTCAACTCTATTTTTTGTTCTAACTATTGATTTGAAGCTTTTACCAGCCACCTCATAAACATTCTTCCTAAGGGGTTTAGCCTCCACCTCTAATGCTTCTTCAGCCTTCAGTGCTGTTTTCTTAAAGATCTCTCTACTTTCAGGGAATAAAGTTCTTAACATACTCAATTTTACAACCTCAATAAATAGATGGTGATTTTATAATTAATTATTTTGCTTAGAATTTTATCTAGCTTCTTCCTTTATGACTTGAGCTATTCTCCTTATACCCTCAGCTATCTGTTCCTTTGTTGGGTATGTGAAGTTTAGTCTCATAGCATTTCTTACATTTCCATCAGCATAAAATGGTCTTCCAGGAACGTATGCAACTTTATATTTTTCTATGGCTTTTGGTGCAATTAACTCTGTGTCAACCCCTTCTGGAGCCCATGCAAATATGAACATTCCACCCACTGGTTTAACCCATTTTGATCCTTTAGGCATATATGTTTCCAGAGCATTCATCATGGTGTCTCTCTTCTCCCTATATATTTCCCTTATTCTTGGTAGATGTTTCTCCATTAACCCCGTTTTTAGAACTTCTGCTGCAATGTATTGTGACAATGGTGATGTGCATAGGTCTGCAGTTTCCTTTGCTAAAACTATTTTCTCAATTACTTTATCATTTCCAGCCATCCATCCAACCCTTAATCCCGGAGCTATCATTTTACTAAATGTACTCATAAACACCACTCTATCCTCCTTATCCATGGTTTTCAATGGTGTTGTTTCAACCTTTTCATATAAGAAGTAGCTGTATGGATCATCCTCCAGTATTATTAAGTCGTATTGTGATGCTATTTCAATTAAATGTTTCCTTCTCTCTAGACTCATAGAGTATCCTGAAGGGTTTTGACATGTTGGTATGGTGTATATGAATTTCATCTTCATTTTCCTTCTAATATTCTCCCTTATCTTTTCCTCTAGTATTTCAGTTTTCATTCCATTCTCATCCAACGGTATTCCAATAATCTTTGGTTGAAATATGTTGAAGGAGTTTAATGCAGCTAGATATGTGGGTGCCTCAACAAATACTATGTCATTTTGATTTAAGAATACTCTACTCCAGAGATCTAATCCTTGCTGGCTTCCTGTTAGGATTACAAGTTGTTCTGTGCCACTTACTTTTATCCCATTTTTATCCATGAATTTTATAATTTCCTCTAAAAGTATGTTGTTTCCTCGTGTAGGTCCATATATTAATGCTTCTTCACCATAATCTAATATTATCCTTCTAGTTAGTTCTGCAATTTCTTCTTTAGGTATATTTTTAGGATCGGGTATTCCACCACCAAAACTTATGATATCCTTTTGTGTAGCCCATTTTAGTAGTCTACGTATTTCTGATGGCTTCATTAGCCGCGTTGTTTTCGACCATAATTTTTCATAATTCAATTTCTCACCACTATGTGTTTTGCTTCAATTTCTGCTCAACTCTAAATATGAACATTAATAAAGGTTTTGGTTTCAATTTTACATTACATTTTTCTTTATGTTTGTAATAGGTTATTTTGTATGAATATTGATGATGTTTTAAAATACTATTTGAATGATGCTGTTAAAGGTGAAATTGTTGATTATTGTAGGATGCGTTGGGTTGCTGTTGAAGCTAAGGGTGATGCTGATAAACGTGTATTCTTTAGATATTGGTGGAAGAATGGTCCACCTTTAGCATTTAAAGATGAAAGTTCTTTGGAACGTTTTCTAAAAATGTATAGGTCAGTTAATTTTAGAAGCTTCTATGCTTCCATAAACATTTATGATAGCTTAAAGGTTTCTGACGATGTAAGTAATATTGATAACATAGGTTCATGTACACCTGTATGGGATATTGATGGTTCCCTAAATAACATTAAATTAACTTTGGATACTGCTAGGATAATATTGGATTTCCTGGATAAGTGGGGTATTCATAAATCTGTATACTTAAAGTGGTCTGGTAGGGGTCTTCATATACATATTCATGAAAAAGCTGTTTCAAAGGATGTTTTAAGCAAAATTCATCCACTAGATGTTGCATATTCAATTGTTGAATATACTATTCTTAAATGTTGGGATAAAATTAGAAGTTTAGCATCCAATATATCTAATTTGGATAGAGAGTTTAAAGTTGAGAATAAGATTGATATTCAACGTGTATTCACATGTCCATTATCTCTTCATAGAGAACATGATATTGCTGCTGTATGCTTTAAGCCGGACGATATTGGAAATTTTGATTTAAGTTGGACTAATCCATCATCATTTAAACATGATAGAAATTGGAGAATTTTTGTTGAAGGTGAGGTTGATGCGCTTGCACTTGAAGCTTATGGAGAGGTTGGTGGATATATACCTAAAATGGGTAGAGTTGGTGGAGTTAGAAGATCTAATGGGAAACTAATTAATGTGGCTGGAGAAATACCTGTAATTAGGGGTAGTATTGGTAGATTTCAGGTTATGGCTTTACTGCAAGCTGCAAGACATTATGTTTTAAGGGGAGATTTAGATAAGGCTAAATCCTTTGGGTTGAATAGAGCGATATTTTATGCATGGGCAAAATACTATAAACCAAGGTATAGCTTTGGTCAGAGGAGTATAACTGGTAGGGATGTGGAGGAGAAATACACCTTTGACGTCATTGGAGATGAAAGGGTTCCGATTTCCAGCAATGGTTATTATACCATAGGTGATACTATACAAACCCCAAGCGATTTTGATAGGGAAATTGCAAATAAAATAAATTCCATAATATCATTCAATATTGCTTGGGAATCAGCTTTAGATTATATTAAACGTTTTTCGAAAGAGACTTTGGAGAGTCAACAAGAATTTTATAAAAGGATTTATGAACCTATTAGAGATAACTTTACGAAGGTTATTCAAGAATACTTAGCATTCAAAAAGTATGAGAAGTAGAGGTAAATTATGCTTTAATCTGATACTCTACATTTAATCCTTCAACTTTATCCTTATTCTTCTCCATCCAATTCTTCACATAACTACATTCAACAACAACCCTTTTACCCTTACTCTTAACATATTTGATGGCTTCTTCAATTATTTTAGAGGCTAAACCAAGACCTCTATATCTTGGTGGTGTATATGTGCTAATCATCTTTATATATTCATCAGTTTCCTCAATTCTATGGTAAGCTTTTTCCCCTTCCTCTAATTCTATGTAGAAAAGATAATCTTCAAATTTCACTGTACTCATTCTAGCCTTTATTGCTTGAACATATTTTATCGCTGATAATGCAGCCATACACCCATCTCCACTTGCAATAGCCACTTGCATCCCCCTACCGGTAACGTCTCCAACTGCATATACTCCACGAATATTAGTTTCTTGATTTAGATTCACAATTATATATCCTTGGTTATTCAATTTTAATCCAGCTGCTTTATATATTTCTGTTTTAGGCTCTTCTCTACCAGCTATAAATATGGATGAACTCTCCATTTCAAATTCTCTGTTCTCTCTCAATAATCTTACTTTTATGGTTCCTTCACCATTAGATATTCTCAGAATTTTCGCTTTCAACAACTCAGCATTATCATACTTTGAAGTTTCCTCCAATATTTTATTACTAGGTTCCTCTATTATAACATATAGTTTCTTAGCATATTGAGCTAATAATGGTAGCTCATTTAATACTTCTTCTTCATAACCTGTTAAAATTATGGTTTTGCCTTTATATAATGGACCATCACATGTGGCGCAGTAACTTACACCCCTACCTATTAGCTCACTTTCCCCATCAATCATGGTCTTGCCCTTCTCTCTACCAGTGGCAATTATTATTGCATAACCCTTATATTCCCCTCCTTTACATTTCACCACCTTTAATACTCCATTTAAATCGAGTCCTAATGCTTGTTCAGGATACAATATCTTTGCTCCAAATTTGATTGCTTGATTATACATTCTAACTCCAAGCTCCATAGGGTTTAATAATACTGGAACACCCGGATAATTTTCTAAATTCTTCATTTTCGTTAGATTTCCACCTGGGGCTATCTTCTCTATTACTATGGTTTTAAGTCCAGCTCTTGAAGCATATATTGCTGCTGATAATCCTGCAGGTCCAGCTCCAATAATAATTACATCATAAATTTCGCTCATCCATTCATCACCCTAAACTTCCTTTGGCTTTATAAACTTGAATCCTAGAGACCTAAGTATTTCAGCTAAGTATTTCTGTCTACAATTTCTTTCAATAGCACATGTCACCCTATATGCTTCTTCTAAACTTGATCCAGCAGCAAATACTCCATGCCCCCTAACTATTACCGCTTTACATAAACCCATATTCCCAACAATTCTCTCGCCAAGCTCCTTAGTACCACTCTTCCCTTCAATAACCTTTACAATACCCATGCTCATGGCCGCTTCAATTTCAAGAGGTTCAATTTCATTGAAAAAGTATGAAACCGCAATAGCGTAAGGTGCATGTGAATGTATTATAGCTTTGAAATCCGTTTTAAAGTAAATTTCCTTGTGAACTGATGTCTCTGTTGATGCATGGTCCTCAATTTTCTCATCATGATCTAGCGGCACATATACAACATCTTTAAATGTTACATCCTCTAATGATGCTCCCTTACGGGTTATATACATAAAGTTACTGAATCTTACGCTAATATTTCCACCATGACCGCAAACAAACCCCTTCTCAGTTAGCTTTTTACCATACTTAGAAATTTCAAGCCATACGGATTCCATCAACATTACTGTTCAAAATAACATTAATTTAACCATTTTTAAATTTTGTTTCAGTATTTATGGAATTGTATGATTCAATAAAGATTATATCTTTAGTTTTCACATTTATAGGTGGGTAAAATGGTTGTACCTATGAGGTTTAATTATAGGTATATTACTTTAATACTTGTCTTCGCAGTCTTCTCCTTATTTCAGCCGTCATATTTTTTGGTTTCCTCGTCTACAGGTAGGGTTTACTATGTTGAAGTTGATGCTACTATTGATGCTGGTACTGC
>JAWBOZ010000015.1:0-11145 GCA_038825625.1 Methanomethylicia archaeon
GCGGGGCTTGCAAGAGACGAACATGATTTGAACGCCAAATTATTTCATATGGCTCAGTTGATTTTAAGGGAAGATCCTGAATTTTTTGAAGAACTAACACAAGGAAAAATCAACAATGCTCAAAATCTTCTTAAAATGTTTTGGTTTAACCCAACTCCATATTTCGTTTTAATTTCAATTCCAATATTTTCTCTATTCATCTTAATCACTATGTTAATCTCTCTTCTATTTCTTCAAATAATATGTTTGATGCTTTCTTTAAAGATGTGATGCTATCATGGATTTAAGTGTATCCTCATCCATTGGTTTCCATTAGCTCATTCATAATAAACTTTACCTACTTCAATTACACCATCAAGGATTTTGAGATTCCACATAATAATTTTTCAAAATTTAATTTATCAGCAACCTCCACATATAACTAAATAATCCTCAAACAATAAATGAAAAATTATTTAATCGTACATTTTAAATCTCTTTTTCCATATATTTTAAATGTGAAAATTGCTTTATGTAGTGATTACTTTTATCCTAAGATTGGTGGTATAACTGTTCATATTGAGAATTTAGCTAAGGCTTTAAAAAGTAGGGGGCATGACGTCTTCATAGTCACTAAAAAAGCTGATTTTAACGATGATATTCATGGTTTAAAAGTTATTAGAGTCAAATCTCTATTTAGAAGTTCTCAAACTCTTGATATTCCATATACAGATGAATTATTTAATATTTTTAAGGTTGAGAATCCTGATGTCATTCATGCACATCATGCCTTTTCACCAATATCACTATTTTCATTGGCTATTGGAAGAAAACTTAAAATTAAAACTGTTTTAACAAATCATTCAATACAATTCCTATATGACGTAGATTATCTCTGGAAACCATTTTCACATATACTATTTCCATTAAAACAATACATCAACTATGCTGATAAGATTATAGCTGTTAGTAAAGCTGCTGCAATTTTCATGTCTCACTTCACAAATAAGTCTGTGGAGGTTATTCCAAATGGTGTTAATGTATTTGATTTTGCTCCTGAAACAAAGTTTTTCGATGGAAGAAGCATATTGTTTGTTGGTAGGCTTGTCTATAGGAAAGGTATACATAGATTATTAAGTGTTATGGGAGATGTGGTTAAAGATATTAACGAAGCAAAGCTTACAATTATTGGGTCAGGATATCTAAGTCCAACAATAAAACTTGCAATTAAAACATTAAAACTTCAAGATAACGTTACCATTAGAGGCAAATTAAATAAAAGTGAATTAATTGAGGAATATAGAAAGGCGAATGTCTTCATCCTACCATCAGTATTCGGAGAATCCTTTGGAATAGTTTTATTGGAAGCCATGGCATCAAAAACCCCAATAGTAGCTGTAGCTCAAGGCGGAGTAAAGGAAATAATAGTAAATGGAGAAACAGGCTTATTGGTGGAGGAAGAAAACAAAATAAGGGGTTTAGCTGAAAAAATAAAACTACTACTAAAAGACAAAAAATTATCTGAGGAATTATCTGAGAAAGCTTTTAAAGAAGTACAAAAATATGATTGGAATATAATAGCGAGAGAAATAGAAAGAGTATATGAAGAAGTGTAATAATTTTTATTCATGTAGGAAGATTTGCAATTGGTTTTTGATGTTTAAAATTGCTTTTAAAGATTCTAAGAAATGTATGGATTGTGGTGCATGCGATCTCATAGTGTCCTGTTCCGCTGGTAAAGTTGGAAATAATATGGATTGTATTGGTTGTGGAGCTTGCAGCCTTACATGTCCCTATGAAGCTATAACCATGATTGATTCTGAAAGGATAAACTATGTTCCAATTATTGTTAACAGTGAAAAATTTAACGTTCCGGAAAGAATTACTGTTTTAAAAGCTTTGGAACTCATTGGATTTAGAATATCAAAATTTCCAGGTGAAGGCGATATATTTGCTCCTTGTGGTGTTGGTGGATGTTGGAGTTGTGCTGTTATAATTAATGGTGAACTTAAACCAAGCTGCATAACCCCAATCAAAAATGGTATGAAAATTGAAACTAAGGTCCCAGAAAATTATACTATAAAGAGAGCTGTTCATGGTTGGATGGGACATTCAGTTGGTGGAGTGGGAACCCCATGGTGGCTTAAGGGTAAGGGATACATTGAGGCAGCAGTATTTGCATGTGGATGTAATCTTAGATGTCCACAATGCCAAAATTGGACAACAACATATTGTGGTAATGAAACTCCATTAACCCCACGTGAAGCAGCAATAATAATGACTGATACGCGGAGGATCTATGGCGTTGATAGAATGGCTATCTCTGGAGGTGAATCAACATTAAATAGAAGCTGGCTCATTCAATACATAAAAGAGTTGAAAAGGCTTAATAGAGATGAAAGGGCAAGGTTTCATGTGGATACAAATACAACAATACTAACCTCAGACTACATAGATGAATTAGTTGAAGTAGGTATGACTGACATAGGACCAGATCTCAAAGGATTGAAAATTGAAACCTTCATGAATATAACTGGACTAAACGATAGAAACTTAGCGGAAAAATATTTGAAAACTTCTTGGGACGCCTTCAAATACATCATAAACAAATATTACGGTAAGATATTCATAGGCGTAGGAATACCATACAATAAAGACTTAATATCAATGGAGGAAATGGTGAAAATAGGTGATGAAATATACAAAATATGCCCAGAAATACAAGTATGTGTACTAGATTATAGACCAGAATTTAGAAGGAGAAATATAGCAAGACCAAAATTCCGAGAAATGGTAAAGGTATGGGAAGCGCTACGAGCATGCGGATTAAAAACAGTAATATGTCAAACAGAAAGAGGCCACATAGGACCAAAATAAAATACTAATCATAAAATAGTATATCAATGATGGAACTATAAGCCAAAAATGATAATATAAAAATGAAAATATTCATTATAATGCAAATAAATGCAAAAAAATAGAAAAATTTATATAATTAGATACCAAATAATTGTATTGAAGGTGATGAAAATTAGCATAAAACCCATCAAATCCAATAAAATGGGTATAAGCCCAGTAATAGCAACAGTAATAATAGTAGCAGTAACAATAACTGTTGCCGTAGCAATATCATATTGGATGGGTGGAATTGCAGGGCTATACACAAGATTCGAGAAAATCGAAATAACCTATGCCTATGCCACAGTAGTATATGACAATACATCTATGACTGGATGGAATATAACTTTGGGTGTGAAAAATACTGGTTCAGCTGATGCAACAATAGATAACATCTTTCTTAATGGAGTGCCCATAAGTGATGTTAAAAATGTAACAGTTAACGGCAAAGTTTTTAGCTCCATAACAGTAAAAAGCGGTGACTCAATAACTATTCTGATAACAATTCCTAGCGATGCTACGATAGGTGGTGGTAAGGCTTCTTCTGGTTTGAGTCTTGAGATTAAATTGCATACTTCTGCTGGTAAAGATTATCCAAAGATTATAACTCTACCATAGATGGCATGTGCACCCCTTAAATTTACCATTTCTTTTTTTGGAGGTGATTATTGTTGAAGTTAATTAAGCTTAATTTCACTTTTAATGTTGGTCGAAAGCTTTCTAATATTGTTACTATAAGGGATACTATGATTTATCCTCTTCCTGAGAATTGTAATGTTTTGATGGATTACTGGGTTTATGAACCTTATGCTAAGATTGTTATTGCTGAAGATAATTCTGGTGGTATTAAGTATTATGTTTTGGAGGATCCTTTAACTTTTAGTGAAAGAAGTATTCTTGATAGGATTTTATCTTTTATTGTTAGAGAAAGGGATCCTCCCAAAGGTGATGTTGATAGGATTAAATTTGTTATTTCAGAGGCCGAAGCTTTAATGGGGAAGTATAAGAAGCTTTATCCCTCTTCAGAAGCTTCTAAAAGTAAAATTTTGTATTATGTTTCTAGGGAGCTTGCAGGTTTTGGCCCTATTCATCCAATTATGCTTGATTCTAATATTGAAGATATTTCTTGTAATGGTGTTGGTTTACCAATTTACGTTTATCATAGGAATTTTGAGAGTCTTCCCACTAATATTGTTTTTGTTAGTGAGGAAGCTCTTGATGATTTTATAATTAAGCTTGCTCATCTTTCTGGTAAGCATGTTTCTAGTGCTAATCCAGTTGTTGATGCAACTCTTCCTGGTAAGCATAGGCTTGCTGCAACTTTCATGCGTGAAGTTTCTAATTTTGGTAGTTCATTTTGTATTAGGAAGTTTAGGGATAAGCCCTTCTCTATTGTTGAGCTTATTTCTATGGGTACTGTTAATGAGTGGATTGCGGCTTATTTATGGATGATTGTGGAGAATAAGATGAGTGTTATGATTCTTGGTGGTACTGGTGTTGGTAAAACTACCATGTTGAATGCTATTTTGAGTTTAATTAGGCCTGAGGTTAAGATCGTTACTGTTGAGGAGACTGCTGAAATTAATCTTCATCATGAGAATTGGGTTTCCTTTGTTAGTAGGGAGGAATTGGAGTTTTCTGGTGCCAAGGCTAAGTCTATAAGCCTCTTTGATCTTGTTAAAACTTCTCTTAGGTATAGACCTGATTATCTTATTGTTGGTGAAGTTAGAGGTGAGGAAGCTTATGTCCTATTTCAGGCTTTAGCTACTGGTCATGGTGGTATGTCTACTATGCATGCTGATAATTTAGATTATGCTATTAAAAGGCTTACTTCTCCACCTATGAATATATCCAGTTTTTATATGCCTCTCATGAATGTTTGGCTTCATATTGAGCGTATGAGTGATCTAAAGCTTAATGGTCATGGTAGTGTTAGGAGGGTTAGGACTATTTGGGAGATGGACTCTAATGGTAGTGATATTATTGTTGCTGAATGGGTTCCTGAGGGGTTCTTTCATGTAAATTTTAAGGATAGCCTTTTACTTAATAGGTTGAGTCGCAAGATTGGTTTATCTATGAATACTTTACTTTTAGAGTTGGAGAATAGAGCCCATTATTTGAATATACTGCTTAATCGTGATGTTACATCTCATAGGAGTGTTGCTGAAGCCATTAGGAATTACTATAAGTCTTATGGTGAAAGTTCAAAGCTTATTGAAATCCCACCATTAAATAATGGTGGTGAATGAATGACTGATTTTAAAAGTTTTTGTTATAATTGTTTTGGTTTTCTTGGTGATAGATTTGCATCTATCTTTTCTTGGATTGATAGATGGATTGAAGTTTCTGGTTTAAAACTTCATCTATCTGTTTATTTCTCCATAATTTCCTTTCTTATATTTTTATTCATGTTTCCCTCAATACTTTTTACATTGCTAGTAGTTTTTGCACTTCTACAGGTTGATTTACCTCAACCATTCTTTAATTTATTTTATTCATTATCACTTTTGCCAATACCCTTAATAATATTCTTCATTTTCTTACCCCTCATAGTATTTTCATTATCTTTACTTCTTCCAATATTCCTTTCTAAGAATAGGGTTTATGGTTTTGAGCTTGAATTACCCTATCTCTCCGCTTATTTAACTATTATGGTTTCAAGTGGGTTGCCATTGTATAGGGGTCTTAAGAGGGTTATGGGTAGTAGGATTTTTAATAGGACTAGTGTGTATGTTGGTGAAGTTGAAGTTTCTTCTTTAGCTAAAGGTGTTGATCCACTTTATATCCTTGAGGATTTTGCTGGTAGAATTGATGTTAAAGGGTTTAAAGAGCTTGTTTCAGGCTATATTTCCACTTTGAGGAGTGGTGGTGATGTTGCTGATTATGTTTATAGTAGGACTGAGATTTTGTTTCAGGAGATGCTTTCTAGGGTTAAAGCTATTGCTGATAGGCTTGGTCTTTTAATGGAGGCTTTGATAACTGTTATATGTCTTGGGGGTATAGGTTTAAACCTCTTCTTTATATGTTCTATATCTATGAGTGATGTTCTTGGTATTCCAGCTATGAATGGAGATATTTTCTTAATTTTCTCCTTTATACTTTTACCATTGATAAATTTAATCTTTATATATTTGGCTGATTCAACTCAGATAAGTTATCCAGAAAAAGTTTTTAAGAGGTATGTTCCATTCTTAATTTTCCTTCCAATATTGTTTATCACCATGTTTATGATAGTATTTCCATATGTTTTTGATATTTCTATTCCACCTTTCCTAGTTTCAATTGTCGGGTTTGTTGAAGGTGTTGCTATTAATAGGGCTGGTAATGTTGGTTTTACTCCATCTATAATTCTCTGTTTAGTTTTAATTTTAGTTAGTATTCCAGGCGCCATTTATGATATGTTTCTTTCTAGGGTTGAATTTGCATATGAATCTGGTTTAATTAGTTTTCTTAGGGATCTTGTGGAGGTTAGGAAGAGTGGTTTACCGCCAGAGAAATGTTTAATCCTCCTTTCTAATAGGAGGTATGGTCGTTTTAATAGTGTTTTGAATGGTGTTAGGAGGGGTATTGTTTGGGGTTTACCATTACGTAAAGTTTTTGAAAAAGTTTTTAGTGAATTAGATAATTGGCTTGTATCTGTAAATTTATTCCTATTAATGGATACTATTGAAGTTGGTGGTGGAAGTATTGAAACTCTTGAAGCTATGGCTAAGTTTTCTGAGACTTCTATGCTTGTAGAGAAGGAGAGGAAAGCTTTACTAAAGCCTCTAATGCTTGTGCCATATTTTGGAGCTATCCTATTGATTCTTGTTGGAGTATCCTTTCTATCCTTCATGAATAATATGTTGAGTATTTCTGGTAGTTCTCTTCCAATGGTTAGTTTAATTAAAATTCTTATGACTCCTTTGCCTTTACAAATTTATACTCTTGGTTTAGCTGCTGGTAAGATGAGTAGTGGTAGGGTTTCTGGGGGATTTATACATGCAATACTATTAACAGCTGTTGCTTTAATGGCTGTACTCTTTAATTCTTCAATAAATTTAGCTGGATTTATTATGGGGGGTTAATGTTTGATCTTAAAATGTATGAAGATTAAATCTTGTTTGGGAGCTTCTGAAATTATTGGGAATTTAATTATAGCTGCTACTATAATGATTATCACCATTATTTCAGCTAATCTAGCTTTTAGTATTATTGAAATTCAAGCTGCTCAAGCGGAATTTGAGGGTGTAAGGGATTCCATGGTGATTCTTGCTGATATAATTGAAGAAGTTAGTAGTAGGATGTATTCTTCTGGTTATGTTAAGTTTAATTGTAGATATGGTCGTGTAGATTTTCTTAGGAATGATGTTCATATTGAAGTTTATCTGGTTAATGAAGTTAATTATACTAAGGTTATTGATGATTATACTTCAAGTCTTAGGTATACTTGTGGTTCAAGTTTTTCTGTGATTAATGAATATGTTAGGGGTAATATAGGGATTGGAGAGTATCCTCAGCTTATTTATATTCGAACTTTAATGGTTTCAGGGTTTCCATCTATAATTTTGAGTAGTTGTAGTGTTAAATTTCTTGGTGGAGGTAAAATCTATCTTTTGAGTAGGGGTGTTTATTCAAATGTTTACGAGCTTGTTTTTATAAATTTGAGGATAGGTTCAACTTTTGGTTCTGGAACTATTAATGTTAAAGCTTATAGTAAAAGTGTTTCATTAAAAACGTTTTTCATGGAGTATAATGGTGTAATACGCTTGTTTTTAAATGGTGTACTTGTGGATTCTAAGAATATTGATTCTCCAGCATTATTGTATGTAGTTTTATTGGAGGTTGAATTGTCAACTGTGTAGGAGGTGTTTTGTCAATGTCTATATTTACTCATGTGTTTTCCATATCTTCTCTATTAATAATATTATTTGCTTCTATAGTCTTTGTTCAAGATATGCAATTGCTAAGTATTATGAATACTTCCAGAATTCTTTCTATGGAGATTTCTCATAGAATTGCTTCTGATATTTCCAATATTGTTAACTTGGCTTTAACTACGGGTTCTGATCATATAATTATGGTTAAGGAAATTAATGTTCCAAGTAATATTTTGGGGAAAAGTTATACCATTAGTTTAAAGGTTTATGGTGGATTTTATTATGTTGAAGTTCAAATCGTTGGTTGGAGGTGGATTAATTCTTCATCTATAATCCCATTAACAGTTTCATCGGATAAGGTTGTTTTTGAATTTGGGAGCGGTATCTTCCAATTTAATGGTAAAAACATTCATTATTCAAGCTCTTTTCTTGGGGATGTTAAGAGTTTGGTGATATGGATTTTTAAGTATGGTCAATTGGTTAAGGTTGGTTTGGGGGTGATGAAAGATTGAATAGCTGGATGGAATATGTTCTTTCAGCTTTTCTATTTGTCCTCCTATTTTTATCTACAGTAACATATTTTATTCCAGTTTCTTTACATAGAGCTACATATATAGCTGAAGGGCAGCTTCAATTGGAAGCTGAAAAGATTTTGAATCAATTGCTTTTATCTCCAGGGGATCCTCCAAATTGGGGTTCTACTAATATTTCTATTTCTGAATTGAAATCTTTTGGTTTAGCTGTTTCTAATGGTGAAATTTATAGTTTAGATGTTGATAAATTGATTAGAGTTTT
Organism: Methanomethylicia archaeon; assembly: GCA_038825625.1. Classification (GTDB taxonomy): domain Archaea; phylum Thermoproteota; class Methanomethylicia; order Culexarchaeales; family Culexarchaeaceae; genus JAWBOZ01. The sequence continues at coordinate 8,532 of JAWBOZ010000015.1, forward strand.
TGATTTTAGTTTAAGCGAATTCTCAGATATTGTGCCTATTAATTTGAGTGATGTTCTTAGCATGCTTGGTTTGAAGGGTAAGTATGGTTTATACATAAAGCTTAAACCAGCATTAAATGTATCTGTACAGAAACTTTCTGATCATATTTATAGAGTTGTGGTTGAAACTTATGAGGGTCTTCCCGTCATTAATGCTAAGATTAAAGCTGTCAGGGTTAGTGCATATTTTAATTATGAGAATAAAACTGTAATTTATGTTGAAGATGTTTTAGATGAGGTTTATACTGATTATGATGGTAGTGCAACTCTGTATTTCACTGAGGTTGGAAGTGAAGGTCATGTTGGCTTTTTCATAGTTTTATATGTTGATTTTCATGGTTTTTCTATAGTTTCAAGTTTTATTTATGGTAATAGTAATTATGGTGTTATAATTGGGAATGATCTTTATGTTGGGCATATAGATGATGATTTCAATCCACAGGAAATTAAAACTAAGAAGGGTAAACCTAATGATCCTGGTGGCGGTGCCATACACTTACTTCCAGCAGCTTTAGTTGTTACTCCTAAATCTATTGAATCAACAGTATTATTTGATGGGAAGATTCTACCAATAACACCTCAAGGTGGGGCTAGACCATATTATAAGTTTAGTCTTAATAGTTTAGATTCTGATGCTATTATGGTAGCTTTTGTAGTTAAGAATCTTGGTGAATATAAATTGGTTGTGGCTAGGAGGGCATATAATTCCATTGAGGGTGGTGTGAGAGGTTTTAATGAGAATGTGCTTGCTCGAGGGGTACATGTTAGGAGACTTGTTAATATATGCAGTTTTCTATACTATTTTGATTTAATTTTATGGAGGATTGTGGAAGAGGGTTGATTGATGGATAGGTCTGGACAGTTTAGAATCATTGAAACTCTATTAACTATGTTTTTAGTAATTAGCTCTATGATTTTCGCAGTAAATTTGCAGAAAGTTCCTAGTTCTTGGATTACCTATAGTGGTGAAGATCTTAAGAATATGGCTTTCAATATACTATGCGAAATTTCTACACCTCTCATTGAACATGAAATTTTAAATCAAAGTATAGATTGGGAAAACAACATGTTTTTTGCGTTATGTACATTACTTCCAAGAACTGTATATTTTAATGTAACTATATATGAGATAACCCCTGTAGCTTCACATAATGTATCATTGAGGATTGTCAATAGAGTACCTATAACAAATATTCCAATTAACTATTATGGTAAAATTGCAGAAGCTAATTCAGCTGTATATATGTTTACTTCAATTGATGGTAAAGTGTATATGATTGTTTTAATTCTTGTGAGAGGTGGGGGGAATTGAAGAATAATTCTAAGGGACAGCTTCCAATAATTGTTGCTATAGCTTTAAGTGGTATAATCATACTCTCTGCATTAATTTCTTATAGAACATCTCTTTTCCCTAGAAATATTGAAAGTTCTGATTGGATTCACATAATAATAAATGTTAATAGGGATTTTAAACATATACTCAAATTTTCCTTAGCAAATTTTACACATGAATTAATTGAAACAGGAAATGCAACTTCCTCTGAATTTAAAGCTAGAGTTAAACTTGAAATTTGGAGACTTGCATTTTCACTGGGTTATGTGGCTTCAGGTTTAAATATGAATATATCTCCAAATGGTAAAAATTTATTTAATGAATCTAGCTATACACTCCCAATAGTTAAAGATGGTTTAATCTATAATCAAACCATAAATGTTCCATGTTTAAAGATTGTAAGTGGCTTTTTCTTTAATTATAGTTGGTATCAGCCTTATAGTATATCAATGGCTTATGCATCAATAAATTTAGATGTAGTTAGAGATGGAGTTTATGGTTGGAATAATTCACATATTGTATTTTCATCAATAAACATAACAAAAATAATTGTAGACACTAGTTCAAATAATATTTCAATATATTTTAGTTTTAATACTGAGGATGGTCCATACTCACAGCTCAATGAAAATTGTATTTCCATTAGAATTAATGATTCTCCAATAGTTCTTGAAAGCTTAATGTATCATGGTGTAGGAAATTATAGTATTAATGCAAGGTATACTTCGTATCCTCAAAATATAATTTTAGTTATAATTGATTCTAGGGGTATAACTGTTGTTTCTAAGGTTGTTTTAAATTAGTTGTTTCTTATAGAAACATTTATATATCTTCATCATATTTATTTAGATGGTGTTGACACATGGCAACAATTAATATGGATAAAAAAGAGGTCGTTAAAGAAATTTTAAAGGAATTGCATAGAGGTGCTAGTCTAGATGTTCTGAAGGAGAAGTTTAGCGATGTTTTAAAGACTATTTCTCCAATGGAAATACCATTAATTGAGCAGGAACTTATTAAAGAGGGAATCCCAATAGAGGAAATACTAAAATTATGTGATCTACATGTTGCTTTATTTAGAGATTTCCTAATTTCCAGAGAACTTGGTGACATTCCGAGTGGACATCCTATAGATTTATTATTGAAAGAAAATGAGTATTTGCTTAAGAAAGCTGAAGCTTTAAATGTTTATGGTATAGCTTTAGCCAAAGCTGTTGGTGACGATGAAAAGAGGGTTTTATC
>JAWBOZ010000016.1:0-10883 GCA_038825625.1 Methanomethylicia archaeon
AGGCATAGAAATACTCACAGGGATTAAAGCCGGAGAAAGGAAATCTGATGGAACATTTGAAGAAGGAACTATAAACTATCTTGTGGATAAAAGATTAAGAGAATTTGCTGAAAAAAATAAAGGAGTTCTACAGAGAAAGGTAGAGTATTAAATATAGCTTTCAATAATCTTTTCAAACCTATTAGCATAATTCCTTCCAGGAAGCATATGATAAACTATTAAAAAGGTAGTAGCGACCTATTTCACAAGCTTTGTATATTAATTATGAAACCAGTTTCAATTCATAATTAAATAGAAGGGGATATTTTGATTCACTAATACTATAATGTTTAATTTTCACAATTATATGAGAAAAATGTATGACCAATATCGTATAGAGGTGCTGCTATTTAAGCTAGATCTTTCTCCTCCCTCTCAAACTGAGGATTCACATAATTTACCCACATGATGCATTACTTCAACGAAATATTCAAGTCTAGTATAGTGTGGAAATAGATTCACTATTTATGCTATTACATTGGCATGAATACAGCCAATCCTTCAACATCATATGTGGAGAGAAGTTTAGCTAAAGTTTTATAGAAAACTAGTTTCATAATATGGGGTAGAATGCTTATATCATTCATTTCAACAGTAGATAAATTATTGACTCTGAATGTTTAAATGTGATGAAACTATGAATTTAATATCATTGAAGACCTCTTCAACACTTCTCTCTCCATCTACAATGAACCAGCCAAATTTATTTGCGAGAAACTTATAGCCTTCCCTAACTCTATTTAAAAAGTTTAAGTCAGATTCATATCTATCAATTTTGTCATGAAATCTCTTTAAAGAGGTTTCTGGGGATATATCTATGACTATAACTATATCTGGTTGAGGCAGCCCCTTCTCAATGCAGATCATCCAATCTAATGGAAGACCATTGGCATAACCATAAGCTAAACCTGATGGAATATATCTATCAGCTATAACTATTTTATTATCCTTCAACCAATTTTCCATCAACTCTTTCCTCTCCCACCTATTGGCAGCATATAATAGTTGCCTAACTTCCGGGGAAAAATATTTAATACGATCTAGGAAGGCTTCGATCTCCCTTCCAATCTCAGTGGTATAGTCTGGGAAAGCTATGATCTCAACATTAAATCCTTTACTAATTAGCCAATTCTTCAATAATGATGCTTGTGTAGCTTTACCAGATTTATCAATACCCTCCAAAGCCACTAACATACACTTTACACCATTAAAAATTAAACGCTTCAAATATATATTACAAATACTAAAAAGGTTTTGGGAGAAGTTTAAATATGAAAGAAAGAATTGAGATTAGGGACCCGATACATGGATATATATTTGCGAATGAATTGGAAAGAGAAATCATTGATACAGATGTATTTCAAAGATTGAGAAGGATAAACCAGCTTGGAATGTCATATTTGACATACCCTGGTGCAGAGCATAAAAGGTTTATACATAGTATTGGGGTAATGCACCTTGCTGGAGAGGTGGGGAAGCACCTCTCAAGTTTAGGTTTGATAAATAATGAAGATGAACAATACATACGTTTAGCAGCATTACTGCATGATCTAGGGCATGGACCATTTTCACACACCTTTGAAGACACTTTAGTTAAATATTTGAATAAAACACATGAAGATATGACTGTATGGTTGATAAGGAGCACTGAGATAAAGGATATAGTTGGTAAATACGGTTATGATGCTGAAGATCTATCACAATTAGCTGTGGGTAGGAGGATGCATAAGTTAAAGCCATTCTTAGATGAGGTTATAGCAAGCCCTATTGATGTAGATAAGATGGACTTCCTAATTAGAGACTCCCATTTCACAGGGGTGCAGTATGGATTAATAGACATAAAACGTTTAATATTCTCCCTAAATGTTGTGAGTGAGCATTTAGCTATAGAAGTCCCAGGAGCATTATATGCATTGGAATCATTTATAATAGCGAGATATGAAATGTTTAAAGCTGTATATTATCATAGAACCGTGAGAAGCGCTGATGTAATGATGAGTAGAGCTATGGATTTAGCTGCAGAGATATTGGGAATAAATAGTATAAAGGAACCTGAAGACTACATAAAACTAGATGATGCATATGTGATGATTAAATTAAGGGAATTGAAGGATGTAAATGATGAAAGATTAAGATTGGCAGGTAAAATGATAAGTATGCTGGAGAGGAGAGAGTTACTGAAATGTGTATATGAAGCCACAATATATGCAAAGGATAAATATATGTCAAGTATACTATCAAAAGATCATGTTAGACGGGGATTAGAAAAAGAGATAGCAAATAAAGCAAAGATCCCAGAGGAAGAAGTATTTATAGATGTGCCAACATTACCATCGATACCATACAGTCCAAAACAATTAAACCCCATGGAAATATATGTATATGAAGAAATTGATGGAAGAAATGAGCTAAGGATGTTAAGTGAGATCTCAAACATAGCCAACGTATTAAAGGGTTACTTAGACGTACTAAGAGTATATACATTCCCACAACACAGAGAAAGTGTAAAGAAGGCTTCGATGGAAATATTTGGAGAAGGTCCAATATCCACAAAAATATCAGTATAGATATGGATCATCCAATTATCATAATGATGTCTATCCAGTTATACGCCAATGATCCTTAATCTTATCCTTCTCCACATCTACAACATATAATCTCAATGTTCCCTCCATATACCCGGAACCTGGATTTACACATAATGTTTTACCAATCTTTCTGGCAGCAGAAGATTCATGTATATGCCCATGAAGACCAAGTTTTGGTTGATGTTTCTCAATGAAGGTTCTAACAGCTTTACTTCCCACGGGAATTATGCTTAAACCTTTAATTCCATGTTTAGGTCTAAGATCCTTATCCAATTCAGGGGCATTATCTAAACCACTATTATATGGAGGTGCATGGAAATTGCATACAAGATGATCCGTATCCACAGATGCTTTATTCAACTTATCCTCCAGCAATTTTAATAATTCATCTTCAGGAAGTTCTCTAGGAGTCTTCCAAGGTGTTGGATTAACATACTCACAACTTATTAATTCATGATGATCATCTAAACTAACAACTTTATCCAATGGATATATTACCCTATCACTTTCCCTTATAATCTCATCCACAACAGGGGAGTCATCATTACCTGGATTCATAATTATTTTAATTTCTTTAGGAACATTTTCATCAGCCATCCTAATCCACCTTTCCAATGTTTCCCTCATTTGCTCCTCCATAATTTTATCCCTCCTTTCATGTGTAAGAGCTTTCCAATCATCATCAGTAGTTACATAAGGATAGCCACCACTAAACCTTATGGTGCTTAATAAATCATTAAGCTCCTTCTCACTTTTTATATGATAATCAACATTGAAGTGGCAAATATAACTTCCATCACCCTGCTTAAATATTGGTACAAGCATTTTACCAGTAAGATCGCCACCCATTATCAGTACATTTATACCCTTAATATATTTATGGACATTAATAAACTTCTTCCAAGTAGTCTCATTTCCATGAACATCAGCTGCAAAAGCTATCCTCATGATTCCACAAATAAAGTTAGACTTAATGAAAATATAAAGTTTAATACACAAAAAATGCAAATATATACTTTAAAATTGTAAATAATGGTTAAATCATTATTAAAACTATAGCAAGTTTTATATTTACAAAAATAGAAAAAATGTAAATTGAGGGGTATTAAATGGGGGAAACCATTAGAGAAACTGTATATGTTAGAAGAGCTTCAGGTCTTGTTAGAGAACTTGGAATAATGGAATCATTAGCAGTAGCATTATCTGGAGCAATTGGTGCAGGGATAAATGTACTTGTATTGCAAGGGGCAAATTTATATCCAGGGGCTAATGTCCCATTAGGCTACGTTTTAGTTGGCTTAATGACAATACCATTAAGCTTTGTAATTGCCCATATAGCTGGAGACCTCCCAAGAAGCTCCGCATTATACATATTTGTATCAAGAACATTACATCCACTATGAGGATTCTTAGGGGCTTGGGGGGTTATAGTAAGCTCAGCATTTGTAATTGGGACATTAAGTAGAAGCTTCGCCTTAAACTTCGGCCCATTCATGGTATTAGCTGGTAGAGCAGCTAAATCAGATGGATTGATAGGTGCTGGACAATTCTTAATGACAGATGCAGGCATACTATTAACATCATTCATAATGCTATTAATATTCTTACTAGTATTCACCTTTGGAGCTAGGGTCTACGGTAAATTTATGGATATAATATTCATAGTACCATTAGTTGGATTTGTGATTAATTTAATATTATTCGCAACAACACCAGCGGGAAGTGTGAAGTCACTATACGATGCCACTTGGGGTTCTGGAGCTTATGATGAAATTGCTAGCTTAGGTGTAAAATATGGGTATAGTCCATTAGCATTTGCATTTAATTGGGGTGCAACACTATCCATAATGAGTTCAGCTGTATTTGCATACCAAGGTTTTGAAAGAGCAGCATATGTTGCTGGCGAAGTGAAAAGCCCAAAGAAGACGATAATGTATAGCATGTTTGGTGGAACAATATTACTATTCATATTATACTCATTAACTGCAATCTTGAGTTGGGGGCTTTATGGAGATTGGATAATAATGTATAATATAGCCATTACAAAGGGTGTGAAGGAGCTGGTTATAAATCCACCAGCCAGATCCCCATTTGTGGCACATTTAGCAGCTTCATTAATACCAGCCATACCCGCATTACAGATATTCCTATATATTGCAGGATTAATATGGTTATTCAACACTCCACCCACAAGATTCTTAGTGGCTTCAAGAACCATGTTTGCAATGTCCTTTGATAGATTCCTACCAGAAAAGGTGGCATATGTACACCCTAGAACCGGCAGCCCATTAGTGGCTGATGCAATAACATTCATTCTCGGGATCGTGGGTATAATATTTGCCCACTATATGGGCGTATATGCCGCTGCAGTAAGTGCAACACTATTTGATCAGTTCCTACTATTGTTAGTGATGATAGGGGCAATTGTATATCCATTTGTAAAGGAGGAGGCATGGAGAGCAGGATATAGATATGAATATAAGGGATTCCCAGTTATAACCATCATTGGAGTGGTCACAGTAGCCATGCAATTCATAATCTACTACCTATGTGTTTCAACAACTTCAAGAGAAGCATTAACTTTTGGAGCCATATGGTATGCTATAGGAGTAATACTATTTGTATACTGCTACTGGAGGAATAAGCAGAGGGGTATTGACCCAAATCTTATCTTCGGAGAAATACCACCCACATAAATCTAAAAAATCCATTTTTTATATAAGTAAAATCATAATGGACTGTACATAATGAAAAGGATTAGTATTAAGTATATGTTTGTAAATAGTTTTTAGAGGTAGATAAACTCGGGCTTAACAAAGATTAGATTACCAACAGAAATTCCACTTGAAATATATCCAAAACCAGCAGAATTTGTGGAAGAAGCAAAATCCATAGTTGAAGAGGCGCAGAAGAGAGGTATTATAATGAGGGTTATGGGTGGATTAGCAGTATATCTATTGATAAGCGGAACCCCATACGAGGAATCATGGAGTAGGATGGAGAGACTTGGAGAGAAAGTTTTTACAGATATAGATTTAGCAGCTTATGGTAGAGATAGGGATAAAATATTGAAATACTTAATGGAGAGAGAGAAGGGTATATATATTATTTGGCAACCATCACTAGCATTTTATGCTGGTAAAAGATACATATTCTACGGATCGCCAGAAAAACAGGAATATAAAGGGAGGATTGTTGGTAGAATACCCATGATAGAAGTATTCTTCGATAAACTTCAAATGAACCATGAAATACCATTTAAAAATAGATTGGAGAGGGGGAAATATACGCTTCCACCAACAGAACTCCTACTAACAAAACTACAAATAGTTAAGATAAATGAGAAGGATATAAAGGATAGTATAATACTATTATCAGCTTTTGAGATATCAAACTCAGATAATGGGATAAATGGCGATTATATAGCTAAATTATTGAGTAACGATTGGGGATTCTACTACACATTTACAACAAATCTGAGTAAGGTTAAAGAAGCTGCCACAAACAAATATAATGATAGGATAGATGCAGAAACAACAAAAAGGATAGTTGAGAGAATAAATAAATTAATGGATATAATAGAGAAGGAACCTAAGAGCATGGGCTGGAAGATGAGGGCTAAGGTGGGAACCAGTAGAAAATGGTATAATGATGTGGAGGAATGGAGTTAGATCATTTAAAAATTGATCTAGCTAGTTCAACTATTTGCATTGGAGTCAAGGCCACCGGGATACCAACAGATTCCAAAGCTTTCACCTTAGATTCAGCAGACCCCATACCCATGGTTATTATGGCACCTGCATGACCCATCCTCTTACCCGGAGGAGCAGTTTTACCAGCTATAAAAGATATTATAGGCTTCTTTAAACCAGTAAACTTTATATGTGAAGCCAATCTTTCTTCAGCATCACCACCAATTTCACCCACAACAACAATACCCTTAGTTTCAGGATCATTGAAAAACATGTCAACCACATCAATGAAATCCAATCCAGTTATAGGGTCACCACCTATACCTAGAACAGTGCTTTGACCAAAACCAGCAACACTTAAAGCTTCAGAAATCTCATAAGTTAATGTTCCACTTCTAGAAACTATACCAATGTTTCCAGGTTTAAACGCCCTTTCAGGCATGATACCAACCTTACCCATTTCACCCGGTGAAATAACGCCTGGACAGTTTGGACCCAAAATTATAACATTTTTAAGTCTAGCATAATTGATTAATCTAATTTCATCATGTATGGGTAAACCTTCAGTTATTATCACTATCCTCTTTATACCAGCATCGATAGCTTCATAAACAGAATCGCATGCAAAAGCTGCTGGGACAAATATTATTGATGTATTTATGCCCGGATAACTATTGACAGCATCTTTTACAGCATTATATACTGGTACTCCAGAAACTTTCATTCCACCCTTACCTGGAGTTACACCTGCAACTATCCTTGTACCATATTTGAGCATAGCTTCAGTATGATAACTACCCTCCCTACCAGTAATCCCCTGAACAAGTAGAATGGTGTTTCTATCAACAATTATAGGCATGATCACATACCCCCATAAGCTAATTTAACGACATGTTTAGCAGCTTCATCATCACTTGTAAAATAGCTTATACCAGCCTCCTCAAGAATTCTTCTACCATCCTCCTCCCTCGTACCTATCAATCTAACAGATAAGGGCTTATGTATGTTTGTTTCATTTAAAGCTTCCACAATACCCCTGGCAACTTCATCACATCTAGTGATTCCACCATAAACATTTATAAATACAGCTTTAATCCTTTCATCCACTAATAATAGTTTTAATGCAGCTTTAACCCTCTCAGCTCTAGCACCACCACCAATATCAAGGAAATTGGCTGGTCTACCACCGAAAAAGGCTACAAGATCCAGGGAAGCCATGGTTAAACCAGCACCATTACCTATAATACCAATGTCACCATCCAAAGGCACATAACTAAAACCATAATCCCTAGCTAGAATCTCTTCTGAGGTGAAATCCCTCATATCACTCTTCAATGTTTCAGCAAGATCAGGATGCCTATATAGAGAATTATCATCAACAATGATTTTGGAATCCAAAGCCACAAATCCCTTATCAGTTAAAGCTAATGGATTTATTTCCACAAGCTCAGCATCATAACGTAACATAATATCATATAATGCTCTAACAATCAAATCAAATTGTTTAGCCATATCACCATCAAGATTTAAACCACCAATAAGTTTTCTAACATGAAAATCCCTAAGCCCAACCAATGGATCCACATAAACTTTAACAATGGATTCAGGCTTATTTATAGCAATTTCCTCAATATCCACACCACCCTCAGAAGAAGCTAAATAAACATAACTTCTAAAAGCTCTATCAATAGTTATTGAAACATAATACTCCCTAACAATATTCACAGCCTCCTCCACTAGAATTCTATTAACGGGAACACCCTTAACACCCTCAGAGAAAATCTTGTTCGATACATATCTAGCTTCATCCATGGAATTAACAATCTTTACACCACCAGCCTTACCTCTACCACCCACCAAAACTTGAGCTTTAAGAACGCATGGAAAGCCAATCTCACCAACATTTAATGAAACCTCATCAACACTGGAAGCCACTAAACCTCTAGGAACTGGAATCTTAAAATTTTGGAAGATACTCTTACCCTCAAATTCATAGAGCTTCAAATCAAACCCCAAAATATAGAAATTATTAGATGTATATATCGATTACCAGTAAGCTCCCCGACCTAAGTCTTGCCCATTCGCTTACAGAATTTAAATTCCATGTTTTCTGGTGACCGTCTTATAATAAATTGAAGATATGTTCATATATGTATAAATGAATTATAAACATAAGTGATTGTAAAGAAAATTTAAAGGGGTGTTTAAATGAAGGCTATAATAAATCATATTAGGAGGTCAGCACAACTTGCCTCCATACTTGAGGTAAGTGGATGGCCAAAACCTGGGAATGTTCATAGAACTAGAGACCGTGTGGATGCTAGATTTGAGCATTTCTTAGCAGGCGCAGTGGCATTGGCCCCATCAATTGAAGCTGCATCATTAAAAGGGATAATGATTGCTAGGGGTAAGATAAAGCCCTCAGAAATAGGTTTGGGGAAACTTATTAAAAGAGCGGTTATTGATGTTTCATCATCTCATAACGATGGGAATACGCATCTAGGCATATGCTTACTATTCATTCCACTATCTGTAGCTGCCGGTAAGAGTTATGTTGAAGAAGGACTTCTTACAAAAAGCTCCTTAATGGAAAATGTTAAAAGCATTATGTATTCAACAAAACCAATTGATACAATAAGAGTTTATGAAGCTATAGAGATGGTTAGCTCTCCCAACGAGCTTGGAAAGATAAGCAATGGGAGAGCTCCAGACATATATGATAAAGATTTGAAGAAGAAAATAATTGAGGATAATATTACTCTATTTGATGCTATGATGGAAGCATCATCATACGACACAGTTGCGAAGGAACTGGTAACTGGAATGGAGATATCATTTAACATAGGATTTAAGGAGTTAATGGAAGTTTTTGAAGACACAAAGGATATAAACATAGCAACAGTACACACATTCCTAAGGATACTATCAGAATATCCAGACACATTCATTGCAAGGAAAGTTGGACTTAAAAGGGAAGCAAATGTGAAGAAGGCTGTTAAAGTGGGTATAAAGGAAACCCTATGGATCTCTGAAGAAGCTAGAAAGATAATTGAATTAGGTGGATTAAAAACTGAGGAGGGGAAGAAAGCATTATGGGAATTTGATGAAAAGTTGCATAAACTAGGTAAAGAATATAATCCAGGAACAACAGCAGACATAACAGCATCATCCCTAATGATAGCCCTATTAATGGGTCTAAAATTCTAATAAGAGGTTTATATATGAGTTTATCAATAAAAGCCCGTGAAGGAGACTTCATAGAAACAATTGAAGGTTTGATATTTGATGTGAAAGGTTTAATCCATCCACCAGAAAAAGTTATAGCTTATCTCAGATATTTTGAAGACCCTTTAGGGGATAGAGTGAGAAACGGTAAGAAGTATAGGAAAGTTTATTCCCTAAGTGATAGAGATAATATTTTGAGGAAGAGAAATCCACAATACATATACTACGATCATATCTTTGGAGAATGGATGGAAGGGGTGCCTAAAAGTTCAATAATAAAACACTACAAACCGGAAGAGAAAGTCTTAAACCTCCTAGAAAGTGCAAGTTTAGACCCGATAGAGGGGAAAGCATTAAGATTTGTACAAACAATCCATGATTTTTCAGGAATATCAATGGGGGGTCTTGGAATATCCGGATCAATCCTAGTTGATCTACACAATATTGAATCGGATATAGATGTAATAGTGTATGGGAAGGGAAATTGTATATCAGTATATGAAGATCTAAAATTTCTAATGCAAAACGGGGAGAAAGGTTTTTCAAAATATGATATAAACGACCTTAGAAAGCTTTATGATTTCCGATTCAAAGATACATGGATACCCTTTGAAGAATTCTATAAAACAGAACATAGAAAGGTTTCTCAAGGAAAATTTTTAGATAGAGACTTCTTTGTGAGGTTTATATTGGATTGGAATGAAATAAATGAAAATTATGGAGATTACATATACAAGAACATTGGGTACATGAGGGTGAAAGCCAAAATAGAGGATGATGAAAACGCAATATTCACCCCATGCAAATATGTAATATCCGAAGTTAAAATCCTCGATGGAGATAGAAATATAACCCCGCCTAAAGAGATAGTCTCCTTTAGAGGAAGATTTTGTGAGCAAGCAAAGAAAAATGAATATGTTATAGCTCAAGGAAAATTGGAAAAGGTCATTTCAAAAAATGGGGATGAATACCATAGAATTGTTTTAGGCGGTAAACCATCAGACTTCATGATAATTGAAGAAGAATAAATAAACATGTTAAAAGTTCAATAATTATTTAAAAAATAGAGAGAGTAAAATTTGTTTAAGTCTCCCTTTTCTTAACAGCCCTATCATAAACAAGCCAATTTTCATATACCTTAAGATCCCTTTCCTTCAACAACTCAAGAACTCTAGATCTAAGCTCCTCAGTATTAGCCTTCTCACGAGGAGCAAATTCCTCTTCAATTCTAGTAGCTAATTCGCGAGCAGTATGCAGATCAGCTCCAGCCTTTGCAAGCGAAGTATCAGGAAATGGAAAGACAAAAGCCCGACTATGAAGAGCGAGAAGCAAAGATAGA
>JAWBOZ010000017.1:0-10299 GCA_038825625.1 Methanomethylicia archaeon
TAGGTAGACCAATAAATGACCCATTACAAATATCCATAGAAACACTACTATACGAAAACCATAAACTAAACGGAAATATTGAAAGTGAAATAAATGGAATAATAGATGAGGAAATGAACAGGTTAAGTGAAATCACAAGATTAATTTTAAATGGAAAAATCGAACTTTTCTAATTCCTTTAAACGCATACTCCTATACTCATCAAAAAGCCTTTTAAACTGCTCCCTACGCTTTAAATCCAGTTTCTCCCTCAGTTCACGTGAAACCTTATCAAGAATACTCCTCAAAACATCACTATTTACATATGGATAATCATCGAAAAATTTTAGTGAAACCATGGAGGCTTCAATGAATGGTATACCATTATCCTCTAAAAGGGTGCCAACATGTTTTGAAGGGGATGAGGAACTTACAATAGCTACGCAACCAATATTCAAAAGCTTCTTTAAAGCTTCTTCATCACATATACTCAAATCATATACAAAGACCACATCGCCTTTAACAATATTGTACTGTCTTATGGAGTTGTTCACATCATCAAAAGTTAAGTTTTTAATAGGTTTTAAAACGGTGATCTCCCCCCTAACAATTTTCAACATAAAATCATTCCAACATTTGACCTTATCTTTAAGTGATTCATAATCAGACCTTAAAGATGAATATAATGATTGCATCTCATTCAATCTAGATTCCATATTTGAAATCTCACGATCCCTCTTCAATTTATATGAAACTTCACTACTCAGTGAAGCCACTATATTATTGAGCCTATCTATTTCATTCTTCAAATCATTAACTTTAACCATTAATTCATCTCTCTGAGAAATGAGGTTCTCAACCTTCTCCTCTTCCAATTCAAGTTTACGCTTCAAATCTTCAACATCATCACTAATCGTTGTGGAACCTTTCATGGGAGATTCAAACTTAACTTCCATGGAGGCTTCAACATCCTTAGCACCAATCAACATTTCCACGGCTTGCTTAATGTTATAACCCTTAATAATCAAAGCTCTCAAAGCTTTACGCGAAACATTTACACTCCACTCAACTAAATGGGCATCAGCTTTACTGAAAACATTCTTAAGACTGTAAAAGGCTTTAACAGCTGAAACTAAAGCGTCACGCTCATGAACATTTAAATTAAGATTTAACTGGAAGTCTTCAATATACTTTATGAATAAATTCCTCTTTTCAGAAACACTTAAACTCTTATCCAATTCAGCTATTTTAGCACCCCAAATAGAGGCAAGTTTAACCACGAAGGTGGCTGGAGGATGAACATCACTTGCAACAAGTATTGGATCACCAAACTTAGCCACTTCAGATATAATGTCATTTCTACTCCAATTCCTCTTACTATTCACATATAACATTTTTCCATTCAAATCCAGTATTGCCAATCCAGTTACAATGCCAGGATCTATACCAACTATTAGGTATTCCATGCTTGTATCATCCTTAATTCCACATATACTAAGAGGCTTAAACAAGATCTTATTTGAAGAATCCTCATAAACTCTAATACATACATCACCTATACTCACATTTCTAATTAAACCCCTTAAATAATTTTTAGATGCATAAACAATAAAGGTGCATTTATTCATACCAAACTTCCCCCTACTGAAAAATACGTCATATTCAACACCAATGGAGTCAAGTATAGATTTAATGGTTGTATAAGCATTATGAATGGATGCCTTAATCTTCCTTTCATATCTATCCTCACTCATACCACCTTCACCAATACTCCTACCCCTAGAAACAACAATTCTAGTTTCATTTTTCAGAAATATTATTTCAGAACCAACACCAAAAGATGCTAATCTAGCTGAAACTTCAGCGGAAACCATGGGACTAAGTTTACCACCATTGAATAATTCATGTTCCCTAGCTAGTAAAGATAATGGCTTAAACCCTCCAGAAACCCTTGTAACTTGAACAATTTTAACACTACTTGGGAAGGATTTAATGAAATTTATAAGTTTGGAGGTTGAAGAGGCAAATTCATATATATTGTCAGTTGCCACAATACTCGGCTTAAAATTCCATATAAGCTTTAAAAGCTTCCATTTACCAACATCCTCAAATCTAGAATCAATTTTACCATCCCTCAATATAACAACAGCATATCTAGGTTGAGAACGCTTAATAGGAGTGGACATAGGCATCAAATCTACACCAAAAATAATGTTTAAAGATTCATTCAAAAATGACACCACTAAACTATTTGTCCATAACATATGATAGAATATTCGTGAAATTTAATTTTAACCCAAAACGTTTAGTAAAAAATCTTATGATATTACGTAGATCCCTCTCCAAAAGCATCCTTGCAGAAGGATCATCAACAGCCACAGCTTGAGGCCAATCAATGAACACAGGTTTAAAATCTCGAGTTACAATTATATTGTATTCAGATAGATCCCCATGAACACATCCACCCTCAACATATAACAAACGAATATTATCTAAAACATTATTGAAGAAGTTTTCAGGATCCCCTAGAAAACCGCATAGATACAGTAGGTCACCATTAACATAAGACATCACAACAACATGCCTATTCTGAGCCATGGGTACTGGAACATTAACACCAACATCATAAGCAATCTTAAGAAACTTAAACTCCCTTTCAGCAGAGATCTTAGACATAAAAATCCAATGGATTCTCTCACGTTCAGCTAAAAAACCTCTAATCCGCCTAACATTATGGAGATTAACAACGCCAAGGCGATGAAATTTTAAAACCACAACCTCATTAATTGGTGTAAAAGCCATGTAAACATCAGATTCTTTACCAACACCCAAAACGCCATTCAATGTATGGATATTACTGGAAACTGTGAGAAAATTTAAAGCTAGAATATCATATCCAGCATAATTTAATGAATATCCCTCATAAGGTACACGGCGATACAATAATAAACCTAAATCATGTATCTTCTTCAAAGAGTTTAAAATGAAATTCCTACTGAAATCAGAATTCTCCACAACATAATCCACGGGGACATAAAGAAATTTTTGCATACCCAACTCCAAGATCTTCAAAATCTTTAGATCATCATCACTCAAAATCCTAAGAGTTTCCATTGGAATCATAACAAGAGAAAAATGTAAAGACATAAACTAATACCTTTCTAAAAATAGGGGATGAAAACAAATAAATAAAATAGTTTTAAATAAAAATTTGTTAATATAAACAATTAAAAGTGTTAAAGGTGGATGAAAATGAACATTAAAGAAAATGATGTATTAAAGGTTAGTGGAGATATGATAGTGGAAGTAGCGTCAGCATTATCATCAAAAACAAGATTGGAAATACTTAAAAATGTTCGAGATAAAGAGGTGGATGTGGAAGAATTAGCAGACATAATAAAACAAAGCAAAGCGAATGTAAGTGCACAACTCAGAATACTTGAGAAGAGTGGACTTATAAAAACAATATACAAACCTGGAATTAGAGGTGTAAAGAAGATATGCACCTCAAGTATAAAGGAAATAGTATTCATAATAGAATAATTAACCTTTAGATCTCTCCAAAGAATATTCCAATGCAGCTTTAATAAACCCAAGATATGGTGGAGAAGGCTTACCTGGACGTGAATTGAATTCTGGATGAGCTTGAGAAGCTAGGAAGAATCTATGATTTCTAAGCTCTATAAATTCTATTCTAAAACCATCCTCACTTTTACCTGAGAATACGATTCCAGCAGACCTTAAAAGGTCCCAATAATCTGGATTAACCTCATACCTATGTCTATGCCTCTCACTAATAACCCTGCAACCATATAGAGCATAGGCAATGGTTCCAGGCTCCAACAATATTTTACTTGCACCAAGCCTCATGGTTCCACCCTTAATGCTTAAACCCCTTTGCTCCGGAAGTAAGTCCACAACTGGATGAGGCGTGTTCGGATCGATCTCAGTGCTATTGGCATTCTTCAAACCCAGCACATTCCTAGCATATTCCACAATAGCCATCTGAAAACCAAAGCATATGCCGAGGAATGGTATATTTTCCTCCCTAGCAAAATTCACACACATTATTTTACCCTCAACACCCCTAGAGCCAAAACCTGGCAGAACCATTATACCATCATAATTCAATAGAGACTCCAAAACCGATCTATCCCTTTCAACAACTTCAGTTTCAATCCAATCCAAAGATACGTGAACACCAAGCTTTGCACCAGCATGTCTAAGAGCTTCATTGATACTAATATATGAATCAGCAAGATTAGTGTATTTACCGCACATGGCTATTCTAACATCATACCTATAATTCTTAAAGGAATCCACAATACTCCTCCAAGGGCTCCAGTCAGGATCTGAACCTTTAAGTTTGAGTCTACGTGTAATGTAGCTTCCCATACCCTGTTCATCTAGAATTAATGGAACCTCATAAACACAATCCACAGTATATGAATAGAAAATAGCGTTGTAAGGAACATTACTGAATAATGCAATCTTCCTCTTAGCGGAATCCTCCAAGGGCTTACTACATCTAGCAACAATAATGTCAGGCTGTATACCTATCCTCCTAAGCTCATTCACACTATGTTGACAAGGTTTAGTCTTCTGTTCTCCAGTAACATCTAATATTGGAATCAATGCAACATGAACAAATAATGTATTCTCATAACCCTCTTCCAATCTCATTTGCCTAATGGCTTCAAGAAATGGCAAACCTTCGATGTCACCTACAGTACCACCCACCTCAACAATAACCACATTAACACCACTCCTCTCACCCACAGACCTAATTCTACTTTTAATCTCATCAGTTATGTGGGGAACCACTTGAACACATAAACCAAGATAATCTCCCATCCTCTCACGTTCAATAACACTATAATATATTTGGCCGGTGGTGATATTATTCTCTTTACTCAACTTTATATCTAGAAAACGCTCATAATGGCCCAAATCAAGATCTATTTCACCACCATCATCAGTAACAAAGACTTCACCATGAATATATGGGTTCATAGTGCCAGCATCCACATTCAAATATGGATCAATCTTTATTACCGTTGGAGAGAAGCCTCTAACCTGAAGCATCTTACCAATGGATGCAGCCACAACACCTTTAGGGGGAGGATAAATTTATCCTCCTTTCCCCACACTCGACAAAACACCACCAGTAATGAAAATGTATTTCAAACAAACACCTCCAAAATAACAAAGAATAAATGATTTAAACTTATAAAAAAAGCTTCCTAAACCCTATATTTAGCCATCGGAATTTCAATTATTTTTGGGAATATGCGCTTATGACTTGAGGAGTCAACCCTACTCTTAATATTCATAACATCATTTAAATCAACATTAAGTTTAGAGGCCACCTCAAATGGGCTTAAACCTAGATCAAACATTAAGTATAATACCTTATCAACAAATTCATAGGAATAACCAATCTCAACTTCAGCTAAATGGCCAGGCCATAAAGCTGGACTACTAGGCTTACTAACAATTCCATCTGGAACCTCAAGAAAACTTGCAAGCCTCCTAACCTGAGTTTTATACAATGATCCTATGGGAAGGAAGTCGCAGCCACCATCACCATACTTAGTGAAGTAACCAAGCAAAATTTCACTTCTATCACCACTCCCAGCAACAAGCCAACCCTCCAAATTAGCAAAATAATAGTTTATGCACATACGAACCCTAGCCCTCAAATTCCCCATGGAAAGTTTAGATGGAGAGCTAAAGGGTTTAAGAACACTGGAAAATGAATCCATCACTGGTTTAATATCAATGACCCTATAATTAATGCCAAGATTCTCAGCAACAATTAAAGCATCATCCACATCAACCCTAGGAGTAACGTCTGAGTCAGGCATCAATAAACCTAAAACCCTATCAGGCCCAAGAGCCTTCACAGAGAGGTAAGCCACAACAGAAGAATCCACACCACCACTTAAACCCAAAACCACACCCTTAACACCCTCTGGAACAAAACTCCTAATACCACTACAAATATGATTCACAATACCATTCCAATCTAAATCCAATAGCAAATATGAACACCATGAGAAATAAAATCCAACATAAATATATAAGCGTATACAGTCAGTATTTACCCATGAATTCGTTTAGTTTCCCTAGAATAACTATACCATCATTGGGTTGAATATCAAAAACATATTTGTTCATATCCATTGGGGACCACCTCATTTTACGCGCATATAAAACTCTAAAGAGTTTAGGACCCACCTCAACAAAATCCAAAACTATTATTCCTGAGGATATGAACTCCTCAACACCATACCTACTAAGGGCTGTGGATCCTGTTGGGATATCAGCAGTTAAAATGGTTGTACACCCAAGATCCTCCTCAACATAACTTACAACCTCCCTAATATACTCTCTAACCCACAATAAATCCCCAACACCTTGAGCAAGTGAAGATATGGGGTCGAGAACTAGTCTATCAATTCTCCTCTTACCCACATAGTTCAATATATGTTTAACAAAGGATTTAGATTCTTTACCATGCTTCAAATCCTCAGTTCTCAATCTAATTTCAAGAGGAATGAAATTTCCAGCCCTATGATACTGATCAAAATTCCAACCCAAATTTAAAACTCCAGTCATAACATTAAATATACGATCGTCAAAGGAAACATAAACACAAGTTTCATTACTCTTCAAACCATGCAAAAGATATTGAAGAGACATTATGGTCTTTCCAGTACCGGTACCACCCGCAATCAGATAACTTCTACCCTTAATAAATCCGCCACCAATAATCTCATCAAGTTTAGGAATGCCGGTTGAAACCCTTTCAAGCATGATAATACACCGTAATTAAAGTTATGTAAACAATAAAATTTAACTCTTTTCAAAGATATTAATTATTGGCGAATGAGGAGGAAGATTTATTGAGGAAAACAATGATGCACGATGGGCGGACTGACGCCAAATATGGAGGGATCATATGGATAGAAATGAGAGTAAGGGAGAGTTAATTGTAGAAGCAGATATGGAAGCTTTGAGGGAAGCTGCAAAAATAGTTTTCGGAGCATCCATAAAGGAATATGTGGAGGATGGAAAGACTATATTCACATTTGAAACACCATTATGCCCACCAAGAATAATAGTTGAAGAAATAAAGCCGAGAAAATATCATATAACATCACAAAGTAAATGTTCAATAAAGGATTGCCCATACTGGGAGAGATGTGCAAGAATAGATTCAGAGAGATTAAGAACATATGAAATAGCTTTAAAAAGGATATTGGGTGAAAGAGTACTTATAGAATCGAAATACAAGTGGCTTCCAGAGAGGGTTAGAGAAGAGGAAATAGAGAAGGTAATAGACAAAATTATTAGGAAGAAATGAAGGTGTTAAAATTATGCTTACAGTTATTGTTGGAGGATTCTTTGGAGATGAAGGGAAGGGTAAAATAGTATCATACCTAGCATTAAAAGATAAAATAGACATAGCCGTTAGAACGGGTTCAGTCAATGCTGGACACACAGTGGTATGGAATAACAATATATATAGATTGAAGCTAGTTCCAAGCGCCTTTGTATATGAGGGTTCAAGACTATTAATAGCTGCAGGAGCAAACATAAATGTTAATATATTAATGGAGGAAATTGAGCAAACAAAAACTCATAATAGAATTGGAGTGGATGCACAAACCTCAATAATAGAGGAAAAACACATAATGGAGGATAAAACTGATCAATACTTGTCAAAAACTATAGGAACCACAGGGCAAGGTGTGGGACCAGCAATAGCGGATAGAGTGAGGAGGAAAGCAAAAATTGCAAGAGACATACCAGAACTTGGGAAGTATATAACTGATGTAGCATCAGAAGTAAATAAGGGAATAGAAGAGGATAAGAGGATAATACTTGAAGGCACACAAGCCACATTTCTATCACTATATCATGGAACATATCCATATGTAACTGGAAGAGACACAATAGCATCAGCCATATGTAGTGAAGTGGGTGTGGGACCGAAAAGGGTTGATGAAGTGTTAATAGTATTTAAAGCATATGTAACAAGAGTTGGTGAAGGCCCATTGGAAAACGAATTGACACAAGAAGAAGCTGAAAGGAGAGGATGGATGGAGAGAGCTACAGTTACCGGTAGAATTAGAAGGACGGCGCCATTCAACATAGAATATGCGAAGAGAGCCATAATATTGAACAGTGCAACACAAATAGCATTAACCAAGTTGGATGCATTATTTCCAAAATGTAGTGGAGCAAGAAGATATGATGAGCTAGATACCGAAGCAAAGAAATTTATTGAATGGATAGAGGGTGAACTAAAAATACCAATAGTACTCATAGGAACAGGACCTAGAGTAGAAGACATTATAGATTTAAGAGATATGTAAAATGAAGAATCCAATAATAGGGGGTGGAGGAATATTAATAGAGGATGGAAAGATACTTCTGGTTAAAAGAACTGCTGAGCCAAATAAAGGTTTATGGACCATACCTGGAGGAAAATTAAGGTGGGGAGAGAGATTAGAGGAAGCTGTTAAAAGGGAGATATATGAGGAAACTGGATTGAAAGTGGAAGTTATTGGAATTCATGGGATATACGAACTAATAATAAAGGATGATGAAAATGAAGTTATTTATCACTATGTCATAATTGATTATAAGGTTAAGAAAAAGTTTGGAGAGCTTAAAGCTTCAACAGATGCACTTGAAGTCAAATGGTTTTCAAAGAATGAACTCAAAAATATAGAAACAACAGAAACAACGAAAAAATTATTGGAAAAATTAATTGAAAATGGAGAAATCTATTGAGCATACTTGTATAAAGCATTGAATATCAATTTAAATGTAGCATGCGTTTGAGCTCTAAATTGCGGTCTAAATCCATATAGTAGAGATTTACCCTTACCCTCCTTAGCCACAATTAATGCAGGTTTACGTGAAAGATAACTTTCACCAATAAGCCATCCACTAGACTTTATATTAGTCTCCAAATATGTTACTGGAGCCTCATATAAATCACTATAGTATGTTGGAAGTATTTCAAGTATTGGACTGTCATAGAAGAATACGTGGGAAAGCTTTGGCATACCATAACATAATGGATGGGTGTTATCAACATTAACTTTAAGAATAGATCCTGGACAGAAGAATAACTTTGGATCCAAATTTTTGGCAATGTTATTTAACTTTAATTTCAAAGCTTCTATAGCGAAGTCACAAGCATTATTAAATGTTATCAATGTACCACCACCACTTACGAATTCCTTAATTTTCTCCACACCCTCCTTCTTTATGCCAGTCATATATTCTGGTGGTATTGGAGGTAGGAAGACTGGCCTCTTAAATCTCTCACTTAAAGCTTTCTCCACAGCCTCCTTACTCTCACCAACAATAATGGCTGCACTATCATCTGCAAATATTAGAGTATCAACCTTCTCAGAAAGTTTCCCTCCCTTTATATCTTCATCTAAGATTATTTGAATTGGAAATCTGAAATTCTCTAAAAGCCATCTCGTCCAACCCTCATCCATATTACCTCCATAAAAACGCTGATATATTCCTATCCTTGCAAGTTTAACTTCAACAAATTTAGCTTTCAACTCAGAGCTCAATGAATATATGGGTATATGAAATTCACTTGAAACTTCATTAAGCTTCTCAAAAACATTTTCTTGAGCTGGAATATGGAATGAGCCCGCTGGAAGAATGTTCCCATTAATGGACAGATCCTCCAAAACTCTATAAACTCTAAATCCATATCCCAACAAGGTGTTAACGGCGGCAAAGGTATCATTAAATCTACAATCCAATACATATCCAAAGTTAGATTCACTCACTACATGGGAAGGATATGTTATGTCATCAATCAACTCGAAATCCCCACAAATTTTCTCTTCAACCACATCAACATTCACACCCATATAATCTGGAATGGTATAGCTTGCAACATCATATGGCCTAATTGGAGTGCCATCACGTGCACGAGTCCACTCATTATCAGGGTACTCAGTTTTCTCCAAAACATACTTTACAAAGGCTCTCTTAGGCTGAGCTGAGAAAATAACATATGTACCGATGGGATAAACCTTATTACCAACCTTAAACGGCTTTTTAGCGATATGAACCTCAATATCCAGCTTCCTAAATAAATCAATAATCTTTAAAGCCGTATATGGATCATGCTGATCTTCAAGTGAAACTATATAAGCATATGGTTTTTCATTCAACCCCTTCTCCATATTCCTTTTCGCTTTTAGATACATGTTGTATAGTATTGTTTCCTTCATTTTTGCTGCTAATTCTAGTACTGCTAGATTTGATACA